>CBFGZN010000068.1:0-11410 GCA_965653255.1 uncultured Solirubrobacterales bacterium
CCCCCACCGCAGCGGGATCGTCGGTGAGCAGGTGCGGGCTGGTCAAGAACCCGCACTCCAGCTCGCTCGAGATGAACTTGGTGTTGCCGTTCGAAGCCTCGCCGTCGGCGGTGTAGACCGGACCCAGCGCCGGCGAGGTGATGAACTCACTCGACAGCCAGCCAGCCGGACCACGACCCGCGCGATAGATCCCCTCCCCCGCACCGGCCAAACTCGACGAATAGCCCATCAAGTACGCGATCGACCCCCCGTCAGGGCTCGGCAACGACTGATGCTCACCAACACCCTGAACCGGCTTGGTCGCCTCGCCCGTCAAGCCCTTGTCCAGCGGCGAGACCAGCTCGAAGCGCCGGCCCTGGGTCAACCCTTGGTCGTTGAGGGTCTCGAACGGCTGTAGGTCACCGGTCGTGGTGCCCTGCGAGTTGCTCGCGACGACACGGAAGTAGTAGCCGGTCTCAGGGTCGAGCGCTGAGGGAGACGCCCCGACTGTGACCGGCTTGAAGCCAGCCCCGGCGAAGAGGGTGTGCTCGGCGGGGATGCGCCGGTCGAGATCTCCGGGGTCGGTGCCGTACTCGAAGTAGTAGCTGGTGTTCAGACC
Organism: uncultured Solirubrobacterales bacterium; assembly: GCA_965653255.1. Classification (GTDB taxonomy): domain Bacteria; phylum Actinomycetota; class Thermoleophilia; order Solirubrobacterales; family Thermoleophilaceae; genus JAAYBF01. The sequence goes on from CBFGZN010000068.1 coordinate 599, forward strand.
GCCCGGGTTGATCTTGGCCTGCAGCCTCGCCTCGGTCTGATCGACCCACGCAGGAACCTGCCCGGCGACCGCCGGCGCAGAGACCGCGAGCGCGTCGGTCAAGAAGATCCCCTCGGCCGTGAACTGCTCCGGGTTGCCGAACGGCTTCTGGGTCACCAGCCGAACGCGGTAGAAGCTGTTCGGCTCTAGCCCAGTCACGTTGGCGCTCACCGCAACCGGGGTACTGCCGGCGGGCAACTGCGTCGCCGGCCCCGCAGACACCCAAACCACCCCGTCGGCCGAATACTGGAAGCGGTAGCTGACCGGGAACGTGCTGTCGGGGTTGACGGTGCCGTTGAGCGTCGCCGTGGTGGTCGTGACGTTCGTGGAATCCGCAGGAGCAGCGATCGCCGCGGGCATGCCATCGCCATCGGCGGCAAACAACTGATGGCCGACGGTCTGCGACGTCATGTAGATGTCACCCGATCCCGGCGCCACGGCAAGACCGTTCGCCGCGAGACCCGAACCGACGTAATGGTTGTCAACAACAGTCGGCGACGTCCCAGAACTCGCGAGCTCGAAAACCGAGCCGCGAGCGAGCAGCAGATGACCCGCGCCATCGACCGCGATGCCCACAGTGGCATTGCTGTCCCCGAGCGCGCTCGAGGAAATCTCCGGCATCAGCAGCGCAGCCGGCGTCGTCTCACCAGTGTCGAACCGCATCACGCGACTGCCGTTGGTGCTGTCCGACGTGTAAAGGACGCCTCCCGCATCGACCACCAGATGAAACGGCTGAGCGGTGGCAAACCGGCCGTTCGCAGTGCCCGCCGCAGCGGCCACCTTGCACGCCCCCGTAGCGGCAGAGGTGCAGATCTCGAAGTTGTCGGTGCCGACGTCTCCGGGCTGGCCGGTGGGAACGACGTCCCAACCGAACGTCCGAACGAAGTCGCCGTCGGCCTCGAACTCCTGGACACGACGGTTCGTCCTGTCGCCGACGATGACGTTCCCGGCATTCGGGTTACCGGCGGGTACCACGGTCAGGTGCCCCTGCGACGCCGCGAACTGGCCGCCGTTCGCGCCCGCGGCAGCGGCGATCTTGCAGTCCGCAGCCACCGTGCAGACCTCGAAGGTCGTCACACCACCCGTGGTGACATCCCAACCCCAAGCACGATCGAAGACGACCGGATCGGCCGGATTCGCGGGCAACGTGAACTTCTGCACACGACGGTTGCCCTGGTCCGTGACGTAGACCGCCCCGCTGCCCTGATCGACCGCGACGCCAACAGGCGCGTTGAACGCACCACCGACCTGAGTCGTCGTCACCCCCGCCTTGCAATCCGCGGCAACAGTGCAGGTCTCCATCGTCGTCCCACCAGCGGGAACGCTCACATCCGCACCCCACGCCCGGATGAAGCTGCCATTGGCCGCGAACTGCTGAATGCGGTTGTTGGCGCCATCGACGACGAAGACGTCCCCCACCGCCGCGTTCCCCGCCCCGCTCGCGTTGACAGCAACACCGCGCGGCTGGTTGAACAGCCCGCCCGTCGTCCCAGACGAAGCCGAACCAGCAACGATCCGATCCACGAACTTCCCAGCCATCGACACCGCCGGAACAAGACCGAGGACGGCCGTCGAAGCGAGCAGCGCGACCAGGAAGCGCGACGCGCGACCGTTGGACAACGGCTGCGGAACACTGCTGCGAACACGCCTCATCTGTGCGATTCCTCTCCTCGTTGCATCTCTCGCTCTCCCGCCGGGCGGGACCGTCTCCCAACGCCACCACGGTAAACCGGTGGGTGTCTAGATGTCAACAGAGAACGATTCAGAAACTCTGCGTTTGGCAAGATTTACTGCTCTAGAGAGGCAAATGTCTAGATTTATCCTAGACACCTATCAGTCTCCATAGTACAGTCGCCTCATGTCCGATCACCGATCTCGACCGACCGGCGCCGCGCTGGTCACGGGCGTCCAGGCGGGGAGAGCGCGCCCGGAGCAGTTGCGCGGCGGAAACCACGGCTTGACGCCTCAGCAGGTCGCCGAATCGCAGCGCACGCGGATCCTGGCCGCGATGCGTGACCTGGTGGCCACGCGTGGCTTCCACGACGTTCCCGTGGCCTCGGTCATCCAGCACGCCGGCGTCTCGCGCAAGACCTTCTACGAGCTCTACGCGAGCAAGGAGGAGTGCTTCGTCGCCATCTACGAGCAGGAGATGGAGCGAGTCCTCGCCCCCACGCTGCACGCCTTCGAAGGAAGCGAGCCGTGGGTCGACCGGCTGCGCACCGCGCTCGGCGTCCTGCTCGGCACGCTGGCCACCGACCCCGCCGCGGCGCGAATCTGCTTCGTCGAGGTGCTCGCCGCCGGGCCGCTCGCGCTCGAGCGGCGCGCCGAGGCCTACGCGGCGCTCGACCCGCTGTTCGCTCCGCCGGCGGAGGGTTCGCCGGGCACGGCCGGCAAAGCCGCGGCCGCGCCACCGCTGGCGCCCACCCGCGCCATCGTCGCCGGCTCCGTCGGCTATCTCACCGAGACCCTCCACCGCGAGATCGGCGCCGGGCGCGCCAGCGAGCTCCCCAAGCTCCGCGCGCAGCTGATGCAGACCCTGACGCTCCCGTTCGCCGACCGGGGCGTCGCCGAGGAACCGGCCCCCGACGATCCCGAGGCACGCGCGTTCGTCACCGCCTACGGCGAGATCGCCGCCGACCTGCTCGCGCGAACCGGCGCCGCGATCGCCACCGACGACGACGGGGCGACCCGCGTCCGCGCCGGCGTCGCCGCGCTGCTCGGCTTCTGCGCCCAGGAGCCCGAGCGCGCACGGACCTGCTTCGTCGAAGCGCTCAACGCCGGCCCCACCGCCCGCGAGCGCCGCGACGAGACCACCCGCCGCCTCTCCGCCCTGTTCGCCCGCCCCCTGCGCGAGCTGCGCCCGAGCGACCGCATCGCCGAGGTCTCAGCCGTCGCGCTCGTAGGCGGCTTCCACGAGCTCACCTACGACGCGATCGACCGCATGGCCCCCGCCGACCTGCCGACCGTCGACTCGGTCGTGGCCGTGGCGCGGCTCTGACCTCACCGCCAGCGTCGAAGGCCTCACTGGCCTGGGACTTTGACAAGCACTCGCGTATGATACGTAGATGCTCGCTAAGCCGTCGGATTTCACCGGACGTGCCCGGGAGTGGGCAGCGCTCGCCCGCTTCGTCGAGCGTCGCCAGCGCTTAGCGATCGTCTACGGTCCGCGCCGGGTCGGCAAGTCGTTCCTGATCGACGCGCTCTGCGAGGCGGTCGGCGGGTTCCGCTACCAGGCGGTCGCCGGGACGCCGGCGACACAGCTCGCGGACTTCGGGCGCGAGCTGGGGGGCCGGCTCGGGGCCGGGGCGCTGGAGCTGGCCGGCTGGGCCGACGCGCTCGAGCGCCTGGCGCGGCTGGATGTTCCGGTCGTCGCCATCGACGAGCTGCCCTACCTGACCGAGACCGCCCCTGAGCTGCCGAGCCTGCTCCAGCGCTATGTCGACGCCGGTGCCGGCCCGGCACTGATCCTCGCGGGCAGCGCGCTGTCGGTGATGAGCGACCTCGCCGCCGCGCGGGCGCCGCTCTACGGCCGAGCCGCGGCGGTGGTGGTCCCGGCGCCGCTCGCCGGGCCGGACCTCGCCGAGCTCTGGGGAACGGGGGATCCGCTCGCGACGCTCTGGGTCGACGCCGCGCTCGGCGGCCTGCCCGGCTATCGGCCGCTGGTCGCCCCGCCCGGCCGCGACCTCGGCGCCTGGATGACCGGCGAGCTGCTCGCGCCCGGCTCGCCGCTGCTCGACGCCGCCGAGGCGGACTTGGCGGGCCTGCCCGACCCGCCCGCCCTGCGCGGCGTCTACCGCGCGATCCTCACCGCGATCGCCGGCGGGGAGCAGGCGTTCAGCGCCATCTCGCGCGTCGCCGGACTGCCGTCGGGCGCGCTCAGCCGGCCGCTCGCCGCGCTCGAGCGCGCCGGCCTCGTCGAACGGGTTCCCGACCTCCTGCGCGCTCGGCGCGACCGCTACGCGCTCGCCAACCCCTACCTGCGCTTCTGGCTCGCGATCGTCGCCCCCCACGAGTCGCGACTGCAGGCAGGCGCGGCGGCGGCGATCTGGGAGCGGCTGGCCGACACGACCTGGCCCTCCCAGGTCCTCGGCCCGCGCTGGGAGACCGTGGCCCGCGCGCATGTCGGCCACCTGGACGACGACGTGGTTGGGCCGCTCGACGCAGTCGGAGCGACGACGGTCTCCGACCGCGCCGCACGCCGCACCATCGACGTCGATCTGGTCGCCACCCGCGACGGCCGCGTCGCCGCCCTCGGCGAAGCCAAGCTACGAGCGCTCGGCGCCGCCGACCTCGAACGCCTGAAGCACGTCAGGGAGCTGCTCGACGCACCCGACGCGGCGCTGATACTCGCCTCGGCGACGGCGGTCGAGCAATCAGTTGCGGTCGAGCAAGGCGTGATCGCGATCGAGCCGAGCGACGTCTACCGCTGAGCGCGAGAGCCTGGCTCAAAGTCATCGCGCAGGCGGGTCCAGAAGGCGGCCTTGCCGCGTCCTGAAGGTTCGATCACGCCGTCCTTCTTGAGGTCGTCCAGAACACGCCGGATGTAGATGTCGCTCACCCCCGGAGCGGCGTCGCGCACATCGGCCACGGTGAAGCGGCTCGAGAGAGATGACCGGACGAAACTCTCGACGAGTGCGCGCTTGCTCCCTCGGCCGGAAGCGACCTCTGCGCGCGACTCGAACTCGCCATAGGTGGCCACGAGCACGCCGAGGAAGTAGCCCGCCCAAGGGGTCAGGTCGTGCTCGCCGTCGTGCCAGCCGACCGTCGACTTCGCAAGCGCCTCGTAGTAGGTCTCCTTCGACGCTTCGATGATCTTCTCGACGCTGACGAAGCGCCCGACGTCGTGGCCTGCGAGGTAGAGCAACCAGAGCGTGATCAGGCGCGACATCCGGCCGTTGCCGTCGCGGAACGGATGAATGACCAGGAAGTCGAGGACATATGCCGCGACCAGCAAGAGCTCGGGTACCGACCCTGCGCCCGGGCCGCGTGCAACCCGCGATGGAGATCATCCATGGCTTGCGGAGTCAGATCTGCCGCAACCGGGTGAAGCGGTAAAGGTAGCCGTGGAGCTGCTCGACGTAGCGCGGCTCAAAGGGAATGTCCACCGCCGAGGCGTGCAACTGGTCGAGGACGATGTCCTCGAAAGTACTCACACCCCGCACCAATATACATACTGGGACGGGCCTTAGTATGTAATAGGGCTGGGGATACCCCCGGAGGCCGGCCGGGAGGCCTTCCTGCGCAGCGTGATCGCTACCTGCCGGCTCTCGCCCGCTTGGCCGCCGCCCGCTTGGCGCGTGCGGCTTGCTTCTTGGTGCATGGGGTTTTCATGCGGATGTCGAAGTCGTGTCGGCGTCCGTTTTGTGCGTCCATGTCGGCCTCTGCGACGTGGCGTCCCGCGCAGAGGTTGATCTTTGCTTTGCGGGTGCGTGTGACGGCGAGGATGCCTGTGTTGCCGCCTTGGATGTTGAGGTTGAACTGAGATATGGGCGCGTCGGGTACTTGGTCGAAGGTGTTGACGAGCTTGCCGGACTTGGTGGTTGAGGACTTGCCGTAGAGGTTGACCGCGATCTCGCCGCGGAGCGCGACGACGATCATCGGCAACGTCCGGATCTCATTGCCCGTCACTGGGTCTTTGCGGACGTTCTTGACGAAGTACACGTTGCCCGTCAGCGGCTCGTTGAGCAGCGGCGTGACCGCCCGTGCGCGGCCGACGATGCTGCCCTTGGGGCAGCGGTTCTCCAGATCGGGCTTGGTGCCATCGACGAACTCGCACAACGCCTGGGCGTTGTTGACGTCCAGCGCCAACGACTTCGGCAGCCGGACGACGGCCTTCTCTATCCCAGCCTCACCAACACCCTGCTGGGTCACCAGCGCCTTGACACCTGGGTGCTTGCCGGTCGTGACCTGCTTGCGGCCGGTCAGGCTCAAAGCGAGCGTTGGCTTGAACGGAAGCGCTCCACAAGACGAGGTGTTGAACGGATTGCTCGCCGCCGAGGTCGCTCCGTCGGCGGAATGGAACGCCGCCCCGACCTGCTTGGCCGCGCAGTCAGACGGGTTGAGCATGAACGCGGGCCGGTCGACATTGACCGTTACCGACCGGACACGGACCGGGATCCCATGCCAAATCGTCGGCAACGGATCACTGACCACGGTCACCTGCGCAGTCGAACGATCGACACAGACCGACTGACGGACGACGATGTCGCCGAGATCAGTCTCAGGCGACGTGCCATCGAACGGGCCAGCGATCACCGGGACCACGACGGCGAGGCCGTAGGAACAACCCTTATAGCCCTCAGTCAGGAACGCGGAGCCTTTCTGCTCCAACACAAACGGGTTGCCAGACCCAGCGGTCGCGTCGACGGTCCCGATCCGCGACCCGGCCGGACAAGCCCCAGCAGCAGCCTGACCGTCGGTGCACAACGGCAGACCCTTCACGCTCGCGAGCAGACCCGTCGGGAGGGTGGCGGTCAAGCCGTCGATCCACTGCTCGCCGTCCTGACGCGAGAACTTGAACGAGAACGTCCCGTTGCCCCGTGCTTGGCGGTTGTCCATCCCAGCGACGAGCTCGGGACCAAACCCAGCCGAACAGTTCCCATCGACATTGAACGGCGTGTCCTGGGTCACCGGGACCGTTCCCGACCACGGCGACAACGTCGCCGCGATCTCCTTCGCACCACAGTCCTGCGGCATCGCGAGCACACCACGATCACCACCCTTGAGCTTCACCGTGAGGTGGTCGAACGGCAGTTGCGGGTTGTTCTCAAACGTCGCGGTCAACTTGCCCGTCTGCGGGTCCGCTGTAGCCGAGCCTGGGAGCTTGACCATCACACCAAGCTCGTCGTTGCGCGCAACGACCCACAACCGCAACATCTCACCCGACATCGGATCAGTCGACTTCGGCGTCGCGAGATACATCGTCCCACCGACCGGGCGATCGACAAGCGGAGAGGTGATCTCAACGGTCCCAAGCTTCGACCCGTCGGGACACTGCGGAACGCTGTCGGACCCAACCTGCATCTGGGCATCCGAACAACCCTCAAGACCCGTAGCGGCCGACGGATTGACAGCCACCCCTTCAGGCAGATCGACCGACACGTCCTTGAGATGCGATGTGGCGATCGCGTCGGGATCGGTGAGGCCGTCCTGAGGCAACGTCAGATCGAAATCGACACCCGACGCCGAATCGGGTCCGCTCGAGGTCGGAGTCACAGACACCGACGGCTCGAACGGAACATCCCCACAATCAGTCACCGGCGGCGAATCAGAAGCCACTGGACCAGCCAACACCCCCGGGTTCTGCCACGCAAACGTCCCGATCAACGTCGACACGCTCTCGCCCGAGCACTCCATCGGATTCGTGATGAACGCCTCGTCGACGGTGCCCGGCCCTCCTTGGTCGGACTCGCAAGTCCCATCGCCGAACAGGCCCGAGCAGCGGATGTTGTCGTAGACCGAGCTTCCGGGCCGACCCCACAAGGTCACAAACGACCCGTAGAGCTTGTAGGTGGTCACGATGTTCTCAGCGAGCGTCTTGATGCCATAGTCGTCTGGACGCAGCTTCGCGGTGACCGTCGCCCTCGTCACGATCGTCCGGAAGCTCACCTGGCCAGGCGAACCGTCGGGCGGCATCATGTTCGACAACCCGGAACGCGCGAATCCTTGCCCGAAGGCGTTGATCTCATAGCCCGCGTGGCCGACCCAGGCGTCGCCGCCGCAAAACCAATGCGCCCGCGGACAACGCGGCGCGATCAACGGATTCGCGACAAACCCGGCCGGCAGATCGACATCCACCTGCCTGGTGTCCCCGCCGGCGGGATTGATCTTGCCCGTTGCCCCGACCACGGTATTCATCAGGAAGGCCGCCATCGCGAGGTTCGGATGCGCGCCCGCGCGCGTCTCTGGATTGCCGTTCTCGTCAAAGGCACCGGCAAAGAACGCCTGCACACCATGGCCAGCCGGCGTATCGCTGACCGTGATCGGCTGCACATACTCCCCAGCGGCCGTGGCGCCACCCCCCGACACCGAGACCTCAGCAGCCAGCTCGCCCGAGACACCAGGCGATACGGCAACCGGAACCTGGATCGTCGGAGTCGACGATCCCGAAAAGACGACATTCGACCGTGTACAGCTGACCGTGCTCTGACCCGCACCCGACGATCCACAACTCCAGGGTGAAAACGGGTCTTGACTGCCGCCCGAGCTAGGCGCGGCTGAGGTGGTGATCCCCACGGGTAGATCGATGGTGGCGGTGTAGCTGCCAGAGGTCGGCGCGCCGCCAACGTTGAACGGATGGATCGAGATCGTGCCGGACGCGACCGGGCCAACCGAACCGCCGGAGGAGGAGGTGTAGACCAGCATCGGGACGTCGGTACCGGCCAGCGGACCGCCGTCGAAGGTCACGATGAAAGTAGGCGCGAAGTCAATAGGCGGGCCCGGAGCGACGCTGACGCTACCGCCGCCGGCGCTGATCGACGGCAGCGCGTTGAGCGCCGCCTGAATCGTGGCCGCCGAGGCGTTGGACGCAAGCGGCGGTGTGGTGTTCGCACCAAAGCCCAGCGTGTAAGTGCCAGAGAACGGCGTCGTGATCTGCTGGCGCTCCGACGACGACGGCGGCGTCGGCAGATTCGTCGGCCCCGTCACCGCCAAGACCTTCCATCCAGGTGTCGCGGCCTGGGCGGTCCCAGCCATCGCGGCCAGCGCCGCGAATGCTAGTGCGACGACTATGCATGCCTGGACTGTCGTTCTGCGCGCTGCGGTTGCGATTGTGTCGATCATGCTCGTGCTCTCTCTCCCGTGATTACTTCCGACCGCGACGTCTGGCTCGAGGGCGCTCATGACCCCGTCCCCGGCAGACGGACAGACATAGATCGAGCACGCACACCAACCTGCGACACACGGACTGTGAGCAAGAGCGTCTTGCCCGACCGCAGCCGCTTACGCGCAGCAGCCGACAACCTGACGGCCACCTTCACCACACCCGGCTTGCGCGCGCTCTTCGACGCGCTACCGACCCGCTGTGATTTGCGGCCGATCCTCGCCCGCGCCGACAGTCGCACCATCCCCACGGCACTGACCGTGACGCGAACCGGCAACACACCCGAACGGCCAGCCTTGCGCCGCGCCGCAGCCGACAGGCCCGCCACCGAAAGCGTCTGACGCTCCCCAGCAACCGCATTGCCATCGGCCGGCGCGTCTGAAACAACGTTTCCGCCGGTCTGACCGGCGCCGCCGCCCTGGCAACCATCGCCAAGCACGTCACACGAAGGGCCAGGACCCGGCGCGTCGGGAAACCCGCCCCCGACGCGGAAGTCATAGAGATCCTTCATCCCATCGGTGTCCGCGGCCACGAACTTGCTCGGGGTACGGATGAACACGTCATCGCCACTCGGCGACATCCCAACCACATGCGAGGTGGGATTGCGATCCCCCTGCAAGTAGAAGGTCGGAATCACGGGCGCCATCCCACTGTCGAGCAACGTCAATGCACCCTTGTCCCAGAGATAGATGTTCTGGTTGCCCTCGACCGCATCGGGCGTCAGAGCGTCGTGCATTACGAACACCACCCGGCCACCGTCATCAGAAACCACCCGCGGCTCGGTCAAAACCGCGGACGTGTTTAAGAAGACAAGTGGCTGCACCAGATCGGCGGTCGCGAAATCGCCGGTGAACCGGTCTTCGACGAGGTTCATCGTGCTCGCCAGCGGCGGCTCGCCGTCACGGCGACAAGACACACACACCAGCTCGCCAGCCTCAGCGGAATAGAGATACGCCTGCGGGATGCCCGCGCTGTCATAGCCGACGTTGTTCGCCGACGAAGCGAACAACAACGACTCTCCGTCCGGAGTCACCTGGGCCGACCGAAACGCCGCGGTCACGAGCGCACTTGAGAAAATGGCGGACAGGTTGTAGCGCGTGACCAGACCGACATAGCTGAGCCCGCTACCGGCGGTGTACATGTAGACGTTGAAGGTCGCGTTGCTGCTGGCGCCACCTGCGATGTTCTGCGCATAGGTCCTGCCCTTGCCGGGAACCAGCTGGCCTTGCGCGGCGAAATAAACCCGCGACAGGTCGTCAGACGCGCCGATCACGCCGCCGACGGTCGCGCCGTTGGTGTTGGCCGGATCCGAGCTCGCTGAGACGTCGACGAGCTGATCGGTGGCAACGTCATAGACATAGAGCGCACACGGCTGCGGGGCGGCGTCGGTGCAACTGCTGGCGACCGGGCCGCTGCTCGAGGCCGGTGTTAGGCCGTAGTTGGCCGTGAACGCGACCTTGCCGCCGTCGCGCGAAGCGATCTGAAAGACCGCCTTCTGATTGACGGTCGCGGTCTTAGAGCCCGACACCTTGATCGTCTGCTGACCCTCACGATGCAGATACAACGCACGCTTGCCGGAATCGTTGCCGCTGTTGCTCGTAGACGTGAAGTACACATGCGACGCGTCATCCGACACCGCACGCTTGCCCGAAACGCGAACGGTGTCCTCAGCCAACGACCCCACGCCCGCACTCGGCGCCACCGACCCATCCGGCCGCACAGCGACATCGCTGACCACGCCCCCATGGTTGCGATAGACACCAGAGGTAGCACCCGCGAACTGATACCGGGAATCGAACACCACGTTCCCGAAATCCGAGCTGGCGCCACGGACCTCATAGCCCCCGCCGAAATTCGTCGCGACGTTGGTCGGCTCGGGAGACAACAACTCATAGCCGCCATCGGAGTTGCGACGGAAGAGGTTGGCGCCATTGTTGTCGCGAACCGCGGTC
>CBFGZN010000069.1:0-11310 GCA_965653255.1 uncultured Solirubrobacterales bacterium
CGGTGAAGGTGACCAGCGGGATGTTGAAGGCGTCGCACGTACGGATGAAGCGCGCGGCCTTCTCCGAGGCATTGATGTCGAGCACGCCGGCCATCTGCGACGGCTGGTTGCCGACGACGCCGACGGAGCGGCCGCCGAGGCGCGAGTAGCCGATGATGATGTTCTTGGCGAAGTGCTCCTGGATCTCGAAGAACTCGCCGTCGTCGACGACGCGGGTGATCACGTCGCGCATGTCGTAGGGCTTGTTCGGGCTGTCCGGGACGACCGAGTCGAGCTCAGGGTCCATCCGGTCGTGCGGGTCGCCGGTCTCGACCTTCGGCGGCAGCTCGAGGTTGTTCTGGGGCAGGAACGAGACCAGGTAGCGCGCGTCCTCGAGGCACGCCTCCTCGTCCTCGGACGCGAAATGGGCGACGCCCGACTTCGAGTTGTGGGTCATCGCGCCGCCAAGCTCCTCGAACTCGACCTCCTCGCCGGTGACGGTCTTGATCACGTCAGGGCCGGTGATGAACATGTGCGAGGACTCCTTCACCATGAAGATGAAGTCGGTCATCGCGGGCGAGTAGACGGCGCCGCCGGCACAGGGGCCCATGATCAGCGAGATCTGTGGGATCACGCCGGAGCACTGGACGTTGCGGACGAAGACGTCGCCGTAGGCGCCGAGCGAGACGACGCCCTCCTGGATCCGTGCGCCGCCCGAGTCGTTGATGCCAATCACCGGGCAGCCGATCTTCGCGGCCAGGTCCATGATCTTGCACATCTTCTCGGCCATCACCTCGCCGAGCGAGCCGCCGAAGACGGTGAAATCCTGCGAGAAGACGCAGACCGGACGGCCGTCGATCGTGCCGTGGCCGGTGACGACGGCGTCGCCCCAGGGCCGGTTCTTCTGCATGTCGAAGTCGGCCGTGCGGTGGCGGACGAAGGTGTCGAGCTCCTGGAAGCTGTCCGGGTCGAGCAGCTTCTCCACCCGCTCGCGGGCGGTCATCTTGCCGCGCGCGTGCTGCTTCTCCTCAGCTTGCGGGTTGGTGTGGACGGCCTGCTCGCGCAGCTCCTCGAGCTGGGCGAGCTTCTCCTCGTAGGTCTCTGGCGACGTCTGACGCATAGGGCGCGGCATCGTACCGACGCGCCGCCCGGGCGCGCCGTTAGGCCGGGCTAACCGCGCGAGAAGGGGCGGTGGTGCGCCTGTCCAAGCGCCTCGAGCGTGCCGTCGAGGACGCGCTGGACGCGCTCGGCGTCGGTGGTCGCGATGGGCGCCGGCTCCGGGTCGGCGGGGGTTTGGGGTTCGACCGCGACGGGCTCAGGCTCGACTGGCGGCGTCTCGACGGGGTCCGGCTCGGGCTCTGCCTCGACGGCGACGGCGACGGAGACGGGCTCGGACTCGGGGTCGATGGCGGCCGGCTCCGGCAGCGGCTGCCGACGGCGGAAGAGCCAGCGGGCGAGGAAACCCTGCTTCGGCTCGGTGGGCGGCTCGGCCTGCGCGATCTCAGCGGCCGGCTCGATCGCGACCGGCTCAGGCGCCGGGTCCGGCTCGACGGGCTCAGGCTCGACTGCGACGGGCTCCGGGGTCGGCTCGGGCTCCACCGCCTCGGCTACGGGCTCAGGCTCCGTGACCGTCTCAGGCACGGCGGCCGGGCCCGGCTCGGGGACGGTCGCCTTGAAGGTGACCTTCGTTCCCCAGCCGGACTGCTCGAGCTCCACGGTTCCGCTCACTTGCTCGCCCTCCCAGGCGACCGTGGACTCGGGCTCGACCTTCGTGATCCGAATCTCCCCCAGCTCACCGAGGTGCTTGGCGAGGCTCTCTACCTCGCTCAACTCACTCCAGAGCTCCGGGGGCGACTTGACCAGCGTCTTCTGTGCTGTCAGATCGGCCATCGTCCTCCGGTTTCGGCCGCCACGGGACGACTCCTGCCGTTGGTACGGAGCTGTCATAGAAGTGCGTAACCCGTTACATCACTCGACCTAAAGTGGTGTAATGCATATCAACTATGAAACGGCTGCAGATCATGCTTGATGACGACCTCTATGCAGAGCTGACCAGGCGCTCTAGCACTGAGGGTCGCTCGAAGGCAGCGATTGTCCGAGACTCATTGCGCGAGTCGTTGCGACCGCTGCCGCCGCTGGAGGAGGACCCGCTTTGGCAGATGGTGGGGATCAGCGACGCTGAGCCGGTCAGTGACATCGATGAGTTCCTCTATGGCCCGGCGGGACCGGACGCATGATCTTCGTAGACACCTCCTTTTGGGCTGCTCTCCTCTGGCGTCGCGACACCAACCACGAGGACGCGCGCAAACTCCTCGGCGCATACGGAGATGAGCCGATGATCACCAGCAACCACGTTCGAGGTGAGGCATGGACGGTGCTGCGACGGCGAGATGGACATCACACCGCGCTGCGCTTCCTCGACCTGCTGGAGACGAGCCTCCGGATCGAGGTGGCCAGAGCTTCGGAGGACATCGAGCGGGAGGCGCTCGCATGGCTGCGACAACATGACGAGCGTCTCTACTCGTTCGTCGATGCTTGCGCCTTCGTGTTCATGCGTCAACGTCGCATCACCACCGCTCTTGCGTTCGACGGCGACTTCAGTGCCGCCGGGTTTGTCGAGCTGCGTCCCTAGCGCGGCGCGAGGCCGAGGCGGAGGGCGCCGCAGGCTTCGAGCATGGCGTCGCGGGCGCCGCGGTGGAGCGAGGTCTGGTTGACGAAGCTGTGCAGGAGCCCGTCGTGCCGGCGGAGGGCGGTAGGGACGCCGGCGGCGGTGAGGATGCGGGCGTAGTCCTCGGCCTCGTCGCGGAGCGGATCGAAGCCGGCGGTAAGGATGTAGGTGGGTGGGAGGCCGAAGTGGTCTGGTGCGCGCAGCGGCGAGCAGCGCCACTCGTGGGCGGCGTCGCGGTCCGGGATGTAGTGGTCGCGATACCAGTCCATCTCGGCCTCGGTGAGGAAGAAGCCCCGCTTGAACAGCTCGTAGGAGGGGCGCTTCTCGACGTAGTCGCAGACCGGGTAGATCAGCAGCTGGAAGGCGGGCAGCGGGGCCTCGCCGGCCTTCGCGGCGAGCGCGACGACGGCGGCCAGGTTGCCGCCTGCGCTGTCGCCGCCGACGGCGATCCGCGCCGGGTCGAAGCCGAGCCGCTCGGCGTTCTCGGACGCCCACGCCAGGGCGGCCACGCAGTCGTCGACGGCGGCAGGGTAGATGTGCTCGGGCGCCAGCCGGTAGTCGATCGACAGCACCCCGACGCCGGCGTGCTTGGCGATGAAGCGGCAGGCGCTGTCGTGGGTGTCGAGCGTGCCGACCACGTGACCACCGCCGTGGAAGTAGACGAGCAGCCCGCCCGCGTCTAGGTCCGGCGTGTCGGCGAAGAGGCGGGCGGGGAGATCGCCGGCCGGCCCGGGGATCGTCATGTCCTCTACGCGCGCTAGCGGCAGCTTCGGCCCCGTCAGCAGCGACGCCAGCGCGCCGATCTGGGTGCGGGCGTCGGCGACCGACATGACCGATAGATCGGGAACGCCGGCCCAAGCCTCAGCTTTGACCGCGAGCTGAGACGTGGGATGCAGCTCGAGCCCGTCGAGACGGATCGGACGGCCGACGATCAGCCGCTGCAGCCACAGCGGCAGGCGCATCAGCGCCGGCGGTACGGCGTCCTTGATCGGTTGCGGCAGCGCGGTGATCGCTGCGACCGGGTTCAAGCCTCGGAGTACTCCCCGAACTCCTCGCGCAGCACGTCGCAGACCTCGCCGAGCGAGGCGCGGACTTTTAGCGCCGCGCGCATCGGGTGCAGCAGGTTGCCGGTTCCCTGGGCGGTAGCTCGCAGCTCGGCGAGCGCCGAGGCCACCGCCTCCTGGTCGCGGTTTGCCTTGAACTCCTTCAGCCGGGCGACCTGCTCGTCCTCCGACTTCGGGTCGACGCGCAGCGTCTCGACCTGGTCGCCGTCGTCGGTGACGAACTCGTTGACGCCGACGACGATGTCCTGCTTGATCCGGTAGCGCTCCTCGTAGCCCCAGGCCGACTCCTCGACCTCGGCGCGGATGAAGGGGATGCACTCGACCGATCCGCCGAGCTCGTCGACCTTGTCGATCAGCGCCTGGGCGCCGGCCTCGATCTCGTCGGTCAGCGCCTCGACGAAGAAGGAGCCGGCGAACGGGTCGACGGTGTCGGTCGCGCCCGACTCGGCGGCGATTATCTGCTGGGTGCGTAGGGCGATCCGCGCGGCCTTCTCGGTCGGCAGCGCGAGCGCCTCGTCGAAGCCGTTGGTGTGCAGCGACTGGGTGCCGCCGCAGACCGCCGCGAAGCCCTGCAGTGCGACGCGCGCGATGTTGTTCTCCGGCTGTTGCGCGGCGAGCGTCACGCCGCCGGTCTGGGTGTGGAAGCGGATCGTCTGCGACTTCGGGTTCTTGGCGCCGAAGCGGTCGGCCATGATCCGCGCCCACATCCGCCGCGCGGCGCGGAACTTCGCGACCTCCTGGAAGACGTTGTTGTGGCCGTTGAAGAAGAACGCCAGCCGCGGCCCGAACTCGTCGACGTCGAGGCCCGCGTCGATCGCCGCCTGTACGTAGGCGATCGCGTCGGCGAGCGTGAAGCCGACCTCCTGGACAGCCGAGCAGCCCTTCTCGCGCATGTGATAGCCGGAGATCGAGATCGTGTTCCACTTCGGCACGTTCTCGCGGCAGTAGGCGAACAGGTCGGTCGTCAGCCGCATCGCCGGCTTCGGCGGGAAGATGAAGTTCCCGCGGGCGATGTACTCCTTGAGGATGTCGTTCTGGGTCGTGCCGCGCAGGACGTGCGACTCGACGCCCTGCTCCTCGCCGCCCAGCTCGTAGAGCAGCAGCAGGCAGGCCGCCGGCGCGTTGATCGTCATCGACGTCGACACCTTGTCGAGCGGAATCCCGTCGAAGACGCGCCGCATGTCGTCGATCGTGTCGATCGCGACGCCGGTGCGGCCGACCTCGCCGAGGCAGAGCGCGTCGTCGGAGTCGCGCCCGAGCTGGGTCGGCAGGTCGAAGGCCATCGACAGGCCGGTCGAGCCGTGGTCGATCAGGTAGTGGAAGCGCTCGTTGGTCTCCTGGGCGGTCGCGTAGCCCGCGTACTGGCGCATCGTCCACTGACGGTCGCGGTACATCCGCTCGTGGACGCCGCGCGTGAAGGGGTACTCGCCCGGCTTGCCGAGCTTCTCGGGCAGGTCCGCGGGGAGATCGTCCTCGGTGTAGAGGGGCTTGATCTCGATGCCGGAGTCGGTGAACCGGCGTGGATCGTCGGGGCCGACGATCGGGGCGATCGAGGGGCGCTGGTCGGGGGTCGTGGCCATGTCAGGAGAATACGGCTAGGCAGCGGGTCGGCGAGCCTCCGCCGTCCCCGACTCGATGCGAGCGACAGCCCGGCGAAAGGCCTGACGGCCTTCGGAGATGCAGCGGTTGACCTTCGTTGCCGAACCTTTTGGCCCACGGCTCGCTGAGGGCGCGCCAGAAGTGTCCCAGAGGGGGCCGTCGATGAGTGCCGTTCTGAATGTGATCGACGTGTTGGTGTCGATCCTCGGACTGTCGATGGTCGTTGGCTACGGCTTGAGGCTGGGCTGGCGAGCGGGTGAGGCGGTTTGGCCGTCGCGCTTGCCGTTCGTCGTTGAGGTCAAGAGCCGCGTGATCGTCGAGCGTCGCGAGGGGGAGAACGAGTGAGCCTGACTGTCACCGACCTCTTCTGTGGAGCGGGCGGCTCGAGCGATGGTGCGCGCCAGGTCGGCGCCGAGCTGCGTCTCGGGCTGAACCACTGGGACCGAGCGATCGAGACGCACGCGGCGAACTTCCCGGAGGCCGATCACGACTGCGCCGATGTCAGTGCGCTCACGACCGCGCAGATTCGCCGCTACCCCGACAGCGACATCCTGATCGCGTCGCCTGAGTGCACGAATCACTCGCTCGCGAAGGGCGCGCGGCGGCGTAAGCCGCAGGCGAGCTCGTTGTTTGAGGATGGGCCTGCTGGTGACGACGAGCAGGATCGCTCGCGCGCGACGATGTGGGATGTCGTTCGGTTCGCCGAGCAGAAGATCCTCAAGGGCAAGCCGTACAAGGCGATCGTCGTCGAGAACGTCGTCGATGCCTACAAGTGGGGTGCCGACGACAGCGGCCAGCTCTTCGCGGCTTGGCTGCTCGCGCTCGAGGGGCTCGGGTATCGCCATCAGGTCGTCTACCTGAACTCGATGTTCACGGGCCGGGTGCCGCAGTCACGGAACCGGATGTACGTCGTCTTCTGGCTTGCGAAGGTCCGCCAGCCGGATCTCCGCATCCAGCCGTTGTGCTGGTGCCCGTGGTGTGAGGACGTCGTTCACGGCCGGCAGACGTGGAAGAAGCTGACCGGCTACCTGTCGTGCTGGGGCAGCTACGGCCCGCAGTACTACTTCACCTGCCCCGGTTGCTCGAAGGCGTGCATCCCGGCGGCGCCGCCTGCCATCGACATCATCGACTCGACGAACCTCGGCCAGGTCATCGGCGAGCGTTCGGAAGACCTCGCGCGCGACACGCGCAGCCGGATCGCTCGCGGCCTGACTCGTCTCGACAGCGAGCCGTTCACATTCGAGTGGACTAAGGCGGGCGCTCCGAAGGGTCGAGTGATGACGGTCCCGATGGTGCACCTGCCGGCCGAGGCGAACGGGGCGATCTCCGTGCCGGTGGCGGCCAACACGTTCGAGCGAACGCCGGGCAACCGTGCGCGGCCTGCAGAGGCCGCGCCGGCCGACACGGTTCACGGCACCCTCGACCGAGCGCTCGTCGTGCCACCGATGGGCGATGTCGACCCGCGTCCTGCGCACGCCGCGCCCGGGCCGACGCAGACGACCTCGACCCGAGCGGCGCTGGTGATGGCGAACCGCGCCCATGCGGTGCCGTCGCCATCCGACGAGCGGTCATCGCCCGCTGTCTGCACGGGCGAGACGCTCGCGGTGATCCAGGTCCAGCGCAACGGAACCGCCCGCGATGCTTCGGCGGCCGTCCACACGATCCGCGCGCGCGGCCAGCACCACGCCGTCCTCATGCGCAACAACACCGCGCGCGGCGACCAGGGACAGATGTCGACGCCGGCCCATGAGCCGGCGCGAACGATCACCACGGCCGGACACCAGTCGCTCGTCATCCCCTACCAGGCGGGCAACCAGCCGATCGCCGCCGAGCAGGAGCCCGTCTCGACCCTGACCACACGCGACCGCCTGGCGCTCGTCGTGCCTGCCGGCGGCACCTGGGACGACGAGGCGACCCGTGGCGACGCGCCGATGCCAACACAGACCGCCAGCGAGAGCCGGGCTGTCGTCTGGACTGACGAGGAGGTCGACCGCTGCCGCTTCCGCATGTTCACCCTCGACGAGATCGCGGGCGCGATGGCGATGTCTACCCGCCACGACGGCGCTGACTACATCGTGCTCGGCAACAAGCGCGAGCGGATGGCCCAGCTTGGCAACGCGGTCACGCCGCCAGCGATGGCGCTGCTGATCGCTCGGATTCGGGAGGCGCTCGACGCATGAACACCCGCCCCCGGAAGTGCAAGTGCGGGTGCGGTGCGTCTCTGGCCGATATGCGCTCAGATGCCGTCTGGGCGTCCAAGCGGTGCGCTAGGCGCTTCGAGCGCGGCCAGGCGCCTGCTAGCCGGAACAAAGGCGGAACACGGAAGGGTCACGGCAGGCGGGGTCGTGAGCTTCCGTGGCGTCGGTCGGTGAACACCCTCGCGGCTTGGCTTGACGAGCGCGGGATCGAGGGGGATGCCGAGGCGATCTTGTCGCCTGCGTTGTCGCCGGAGAGGGGCGGGCCGTGAAGGCACCTGCGACCCCGTCCGCGCCGCGCGAGGTCGTGCTGCGGGCGTTGCACGTCGTCTACAACCGTGGGGGCGAGGCGGTCAAGGTCGACGTGATTGCCGATCAGGCCGAGATGCCTCGGGGTGCGGTGCTGGCCGTGCTGCTCGAGCTGCGCGACGAGCGCTTGGCCCGGACGGTGAAGAAGCACCCTGACCACTGGTTGCCGTGGGACAGCGGCAACGTGTCGCTTGGCCTGGCGCTGGAGATCCTGCGCGGTCTGCCGGTGGTCGACGCAGCCGACGACGAGGGAGCGGGCGCGTGAAGACGGTCTACGACATCGAGTTCCCGCCCGAGTGGAGGACCCACCCGTTCCGAGTCGCCGAGATCCTGATGACGAAGGATCTGTCGAACGGCAAGGCGGTGCTTTGCGGCGGCATCCTGGAGAACGGTACGAACCTCATGTGCCTGGCTTATCCCGAGGGGCAGCGGATGTACAGGGTCTCGCCGGACACGGGCTGGGCGATGGAGGAGCGCTTTGTCGGCCGTCCGCCGCGGCGCGAGCGCGACAGGAAGATCGTCAACGAGGGCTGGCGGATCGCGGTCGAGGCGTCGATCCAGGCGGGTCGGGAGATCGAGCGCGAGGGGCGCGAGCGATGAAGCTGCTGATCCCGGAGTCGCCGTTGCAGGTGCTGCCGAGTCTCGCTATCCGCGTGGGGCTGAACGAGGCGATCGTGTTGCAGCAGCTCCACTACCTGACGCTCAAGCTCAAGCAGCCGCCGGAGCTGACGCTGCAGGAGCTGCGCGAGGAGAGCTTCCCGTTCTGGACGACGCGGACGATCCAGCGCGCGACGCGGACGCTGGCCGAGGCGGCTCTGTTGTCGAAGGAGCAGAAGAAGAGCACTGATAGGCGCATCCGGTACGTCGTGGAATACGAGGCGATCGAGCGGTTGACGGAGGGGGAGGAAGACCCGGCCGCCATGACGACAGATTGTCGTGATGGAAGACGACAACTTGTCGCGGTCGATGACGACACATCGTCTGCTTCCACGACGCCAGATCGTCGCGATGTATTACAGGAAGAGGCTGAAACTGCAGAACGGCTAAGGGATGTCGCTAACGCTCCATCCCTTAGCCAAGGTGTGGAGTCTTCGCCTAAAGGCTCAGACTCCACACCGCGCTCGAGCGAGAAAAAGCCGACAGCGGCCGAGCGCGACGAGAACCCGGTCTACCTCGAGCTGGCGCAGCACCTGGCCGGCAAGATCGCCGGGGTCGGGTCGAAGCCGCCGACCGAGTCGCAAATTCGCAACTGGCGCTCGGACGTCCGACGGATGGTCGAGCTGGACAAGCGGGAGGTCGAGAAGATCCGGGCGGCGATCGACTGGGCGTTCGCGCAGCCGCCGTCTGGTGACGGGTTCCTGTGGGCGGCGGTTCTCGAGTCGATGGGGGCGGTGCGCCGCCACTACGACAAGAGGCGGCTGAAGGCTCAGGCGCAGAAGCGAGGCGGCGGCGGTCAGGCGCCGCCGCCGACCAAGCCGAATCTCGTGTTCGTCGAGGGCTACGGCCACGTCGACCAGGCGACGGCGAAGAAGATCCGGGATCGGGCCGCATGACCGTCGAGACGCTCGACCTCGAGACGGCGCTGATCGGCGTGTTGCTGATCGGCGGCGAGCCGGTGGTGCCGTTGGCGAACGACGTCGGGCTGCAGGCTGCGCACTTCCGCCAGCCGGTGTTCGGGCAGGCGTGGTCGGCGATCGTTGCGCTGTCCGACCGTGGCAGCAAGCCGGAGCCGGCGCTTGTCG
Source organism: uncultured Solirubrobacterales bacterium (assembly GCA_965653255.1). Taxonomy (GTDB): domain Bacteria; phylum Actinomycetota; class Thermoleophilia; order Solirubrobacterales; family Thermoleophilaceae; genus JAAYBF01. Next base: position 9,557 of record CBFGZN010000069.1, read on the forward strand.
CGGCCGAGCTGGGCTGGCCGGAGGACGACCCGCGCCGGGCGAAGCTGTACGGGGCGATGCAGCACGCGGCCTGGCCGGGCAGCGCGGCGCAGCACGCGAGGGCGATCATCGCCGCGGCGAGGCTGCACACGGCCGGCGAGGTCGCCCGCCGGATAGCGAGCGTGGTCGGGACGGACGGCAGCGCCGACGAGCAGCTCGCGGAGGTCGCCCGCCTGTCCGAGCAGATCCTGCCCGACACGACCGGCTTGGCGGTGCTGTCGATGGAGGACCGCTTCGAGGCGATGATGCAACACGCCCTACCGAAGTCGGAGGACGGGGTCATCACGTTCCCGTGGCGTGTGTTGAACACGTTGATGAACGACTTTCAAGAGGGTGAGCTGACCCTGCTCGGCGGGATAACCGGGCACGGCAAGTCGGTCATCGTCGACATGATCGTCGAGCACGTCCTCGACAAGCACGAGGACACGTCCGCAGGGCTGTACCTGACCGAGAGCCGCGAGCTCTCCCGCGACCTCCGCGCCGCGTCGCGCCACTCGCTGATCCCGTACGCCAGAGTCGCCCGCGGCGGCCGGGCCGGCGGCCTGCGCGACGAGGATCGCCCCCGCTACCAGAAGGCGGCGAACGCGATCGCCGAGCGCGGCATGCGGATCGAGAAGGTCGGATCGCGCACTGTTGACGAGCTCGCCCGCGAGTTCCGTCGCCGCAGGCTGACCGTCGCCGTCGTTGACCTACTCAATGCACTCCCCGGTACGAAGCAGACGCTGCGCGAGCAGGTGGAGCACAACGTCAAGGTGCTGGCCGCTGCCGCGCAGGAGTCCGGCACGCGGATCATCGCGGTCAACCACCTCAGCCCGAAGGGGCGCATGGCAGGCGGCGACTACCCCGAGGAGCCGGTGCTGACCGACTTCCGCGAGTCGACGCAGCTCGGCGACCTCACCCACAACGCGCTGATGATCTACCTCTACCCCGAGGAGTACGAGGACGGCAACGGCCGCATCCGCCACCGTCCCGGCAAGCAGGCCGTCTTGAAGGTCGAGAAGGCCAAGGAGGGCGAGCGTGGATCGCTAGAGCTCGTCGCCGACTTCGAGCACATGCGGTTCCTGCTCCCTGTCGCTCCCGGAACGGTCGGGTCAGCGACATGACGCCCGACCTGATGGCCGCGATCGAGGAGGCGCTCGCCGACATCGAGCAGCTCGCCAGCACGGGCCGCGAGCGGATCACGACCGGCGAGGCCGTCAACGGCTCGACCGCGCTCCGACGCTGCTACGAGCGAGCGAACGACGCGCGAGCGCTGCTCGAGCGGGAGAAGGCGACCGCATGAAGGTCTGGTGCCCAACATGCGAGACCGAGCGCGAGGTCCGCAACAGCCTCGACCGCTCCCCCTCGAACTGGACGTGCGGCGAGTGCGGAGCGTTCCTCGTCGCCAAGGCGAAGGCGCCGAAGGCGATCGAGCGCCGCCCGGCCAAGCCCGCGCCGCGACGCGGGCGATCGACGAAGCCGGTCATGCGACCCGAGGTCCGCGAGGCGATGGTCCGCTGGGCGCGAGCCGGGACCTGCACGGTCTGCAAGGACCCTGACTGTCAGCCCGTCCGAGGGCATCACGTCCTTGAGCAGAAGTGGCTCATCAGCCGAGCGCGAACGCTGAAGATCGACCCGGTCCCGCTGCTCGAGGACCCGCGTGGCTGGCTCCGCGTCGGCGAGCGCTGCCATATGGCGCACCACTACACGCCGGGCAAGCGGATTCCGCGGCCGGT
>CBFGZN010000070.1:0-11306 GCA_965653255.1 uncultured Solirubrobacterales bacterium
CGCGGCCGGTCAGCTCCGGGCTGAAGCCGGCGCCCAGCTCGAGGAGCGACGTGACGCGTCCCGACGTGGCGACGGAGCCGCCGTCGGGCTCGACCGCGCCGGTGATGATCTTGATGAGCGTGCTTTTGCCCGCCCCATTTTCGCCCATGAGCGCATGCACCTCGCCCGCGAGCAGCTTGAGCAGCTCAAGGCGGCGGTGATCGCCCAGCAGCTCCAGCAGGACGGAAACCTGAAGGTCGACCCGACCCAGCAGGGCGGAGCACCGCAACAGGGCAAGGGCGGCGGCCAGCAAAAGCAGCAGCAGGGAGGCGGCCAGTGAACTTCCACATCAGCGACGAGGAGATCGACGCCGAGACCCAGGTGATCGAGCTCGGCGGCGAGATCGACCTCTACACCGCGCCTGAGTTCAAGGAGCGCATGGTCGCCCTGATCGAGGACGGCAAGAAACGGATCGTCGTCGACCTCTCGGCCGCCACCGGCGTCCTCGTCGGCGGCGTCAAGCGACTGCGCCCCACTGGCGGCACGCTCGCCCTGGTCTGCACCGACCAGAACATCACCAAGATCTTCGAGATCACGGGCCTCGACCGGGTCTTCCCGATCCACGCCTCCCGCGACGAGGCCCTCGCCGCCGTCGCCGCGCAGTCCTAGCCCGACCGCCTACAATGTCCAACCGGCTCCCACCGGAGCCCTCCAGGGCCGTTAGCTCAGTTGGTAGAGCAGGAGACTCTTAATCTCAAGGTCGTAGGTTCGAACCCTACACGGCCCATCTCCCGCGCCAGGAACGCGCCTGGCGGCGTCATCGGGAGCCTCGCGTACGGAGTACGCATCGGCCCCCTCTTCTTGCCAGCCACGCTCCTGCCTGCGGGAGAGGCGTGGACTAGGGATCGGTTTGCCGCGGCCGGTCAGCGGCCACGTCTGGACCGTCAGCGCGGCCCGGTTTGATACGCCAAGTACCGACTCCCCGACGGCCGCCAGGTCCCGAAGAAGCTTGGCCCGGCGTGGACGAAGCGCGGCCGACCGAGGCCGGCTACTTCACGAGACGACCGCGCAGGCGTGGCTGGACTCGACGCCGAGGCACGACGCGGCGAGCTGGCCGGGATGGTGCGGACGGGCGCGTCGTTCGAGGACGCCGCCGCCGAGTGGCTGCGCTACTGCGAGCATGAGCGCGCCGTGAAGCCCGGCACCCTTGCCGGCTACAAGAGCATCGTCAGCGTCCTGAACGCCGAGTTCGGCGGCAGCGCCATCGAGAGCTTCACGCCGGAGTTCTTCGAGCGCTGGAAGGGCGGCTTCGCGGAGAAGCGCAAGCTGTCCAACCGAGGGATTCAGCGCTACCTCGTCGCCCTCCATTCGATCTTCAAGCGGGCGATGAAGGCCTACGGCCTCCCACGCAACCCGCTCGCCACCGTCGAGCGCCCCCGTGTGGCCCGCAGCGCCGGCATAGACGTCTTCAGTCGCGAGGAGGTCATGGCGCTCGTCAGGGCCGCCCAGGACGGCGTCCTGTACCTCACCGCCGCCTTCACCGGCCTGCGTCTCGGAGAGCTGCTTGGCCTGCGCTGGGAGGACGTGGACTTCGACGCCGCCACGATTCGTGTGCGCCGCAACTGGACCGACGGCCGCGAGGGAACGCCCAAGAGTGGCCGTGATCGTGCGGTCCCGATGATGGACGACGTTGCCCAGGCCCTCGCCCGCCTCGGCCAGCGCGACCACGACACGACCGACCGGGATCTCGTCTTCTGCGACCAGCTCGGCCGTCACCTCGGCTACAAGACGCTGCGCGCCCGCTACAAGAAGGCGCTCGCCAAGGCCGACCTCCGCCAACTGCGCTTCCACGACCTCCGCCACACCTTCGGCACCCACGCCATCCGCGCCGCCGATCCCCGCGAGGTCATGGAGTGGATGGGCCACGCCGATATCCAGACGACCCAGAAGTACCTCGCCTACAAGCCGCGCCGGGACGCGGCCAAGCGACTCGCCGCCGCCTTCGACGACACGCCGGCCCAGGCCGCCGCCGAGGCGTAGCCCCCTCACGGTCGCGCCGCGCGCCGCTGGTCGACGACCCATTGCTCGAGGTCCGACCGAAGGAACCGAACGTGCCGCCCGATCTTCAGGTGCGGGACCCGGCCCGTCCGCACCGCCTCATAGATCCAGCTCGGGCGAACCGCGAGCAGCGCCGCCGCTGCCTGCGCGTCGAGCAGCGGCTCGGATAGCGGCGACGGCGGAAGGGCGCCGGCCGTGTTCGTGGCGGTGTCGGCTCCTGGTGGCATCGGTGTCTGAGAAGACGCCATGCCGGCCGATCTGTCGCCTCGGACGGGCTGGCTCGCGCGGGCGAGGGCGGGCGGCTTCAGCTGCGCTCCCACCCGCTCCACTCTCCCCAGCTTCCGTCCCAACGCTCCCTCCGCTCGCCCACCTCCCCGCTTCCACCGACCCCCTCCAACCACACTCGCTCTCGCCCCTCTCACCGACCTCCCAAAACACCCCTCCAAACCGCCCCCTATCCATCAGCCCTCCAACGGACCACACACTGAGCGGAATCCTGCCGGCCGTCCGCGAGCCCGATTTCGGCCGCGCCAACGGCCGGATCTGCCGGCCTCGGGACTGGCCCCGGATGCCCCCGACGGGCTAGCGTGAGTCGGTAATGATCTGGTGGACGCGCTGGTGCGAGACGCCGCTGATCCGGGCGATCTCCCGCGAGGTCATCCCGGCCTTGTTGGCGCGCTTGATCGCCTTGTCTCGCTCGCGCCGTACGCGGTCGCGGTCAACGTCGAGCTTGTCCATCTGGGCGCTCAGCTCGGCAAGTCGGTTGCGTAGCGCCTGGTCGTCGCGAGCCACCGCACAGTCCTAGCTGTCTAACGACTAGACATGATCGCGTCTAGCCACTAGACTCGCCGCGTTATGCCAGCGGACCAGTCGCGTCGCCGACGCACCGACCTCCTCACGCCTACCCGACTCCCGCCGACCGCACGGGCGGCGCTCGACCTCGTTATCGCCGAGCCGGGAATCTCAATCGCCGATCTCGGCGAGCGCCTAGGCAGGACCGGCCCGCACCTGGGAGATCATCAACATCCTTGAGTACCAGCGCGTCCACCGCCGCCGCGACTTCGCAGCCGAGCGCGCGCAGCGAGCGGCTAGCCGGAAATGACCTGATGCACGCGCTGGTGGGACACCCCCGCCAACCGCGCGATCTCCCGCACCGTCAGCCCAGCCTCATGCGCCGCCCGGATCGCATCGTCGCGCTCCTGGCGCAGACGCTCCCGGTCGGAGTCCACCCCACCGATCTTCTCGCTCAACTCGACGAGCCTGGCCCGAATTGCCTGATCGTCTCCCGCCATCGCGACGGGTAATAGCTGGCAAGCGACTAGACGTGACTAGTCGCTAGACGTGCGCAAGTGGCAAGCGGTACGCCTCCCTGACTCTGCCTCGGACTAACAAGCAAGCGGCCGGAGCCGGGGCTGCCACATCTTGAAGATGGCATCTTCCGGGAGCCGACGCCGTCCCTCGGAAACCAGCGGGAAGTCGGCCGGCATCGGGATACAGCGGGTGCTGCTTGCTGCCGGCTTCTGAAAATCAAGATGCCAAGCCGTTAGCTGATATGTCGCGGGCGCGATGTGGGCAGCTTGCCTGACGATGAAAGCGGCTAGCAAAACGGGCGTAGACGATTGCCCCTTCGCGAGTCGTACGAACTCAGCGACATGACCGCGAACGGTGATGCCCGATTTCGGATCGTGCAGACGGTCTGGTTCGTTGTAGCCCTTCCGAACTACTCGTTCCCAGTAGCCCGGCCGCTTGGCAAACCTAAGCCTTGGAGGGGTCGTTATGAGGCCGGACAACTTGTACGCGGACGCGGCGTCGTCCCATACGAGCGCGACCGGGGTGGCTTGGCGCTCGTTCATGTAGATCGACCAGTACGCGCCGACAAGCTCCGCCCTTCCGTTGTGATCGAGGTCCCGGACGGCTAACAGCTCAAACAGATAGGCGAGTCCTCGATTCGGCTTTGGCCGAAAGCGGAAGCGCAACACGAGCTCGTGGTCCTCAACGTCGTAGATACGTATCTCGTCGGATGCTCGTACGAACTTGCCGTTTGACCCGGTGGCCCAGGGTGTGCCATCACGCCTAAGAGCAAGGAGGTACGACGCCTGGCCCGTGCCGTGGAGATCGACGCGCTGATTCGCGACTGTCCGCAGCGACTGTGCCGCCGCTTCTTGCCGGACATCGGCGAGCTGAACTGAGATGGGCGGCGGATCGCCGAATACGGCATCCCATAGCGGGCCAGAGAACTGGGTGACCGCAACAGCGATGAATGCCGCCCACGCGAGCGCCCAAGTACGTCGGGCAAAGCCAAGTATTCGCTGCAGGGCGCCGCGTGCTGGTCCCGGTTCTTGAACAGTCACCCGGTGAGCTTAGGTAGCTACATAAGGGAATGCTCGCCCGGAATGTGTGTCCGGACACGGCCGTACCCTTCCGCCCCGCCATGAGCCTAGTAGCCGACAGCGCATCAGCGGCCCAGTGGGTCGAGGCAATCGCGACAGTCTTTGCTGCAGTAGGGACGATTGGTGCGGTGTGGGTCGCTCTATGGCAGGTTGGCCGACAACACAGGCGCCGTCTCGAGGTCACTTGCCGTTGGGCTTTTATCGGCGGTAGTGCCCGCGGTCAGATGCTCGCATTGCACGCCACGAATAGCGGGTTCCGGCCGGTGAAGATAGTGATGGCACACCTGATGACGGACGATGGCCACCAGGTGTTCGCACGGTTCGATCCCCACAGCTCGTCGCTTCCCAGCGTCGTGCAAGATGGAGAGTCAGTGGAGATCTACTGGGCGGAAAGCGACCTCGATCAGATCAAAAACAATGAGCAGTTCGACCGATACGAGTACGCATTCTTCGTTGATGCTCAGGGAGACACCTACGAAGCGGCTTACCCGGGGATGCGCCGCCGCCGCATCGGTAGGCAGCGCAACTACGTGCCAATAGGCGAGAGTGGTGTGTTCGGGCGCCTGCGGGAATCCATTCGGGGCAGCTAGGGGTATGTCTAGGGTGGGCCAGGGGAGACGGCAGCCGATCCCCAAGTTACGGTTGAGCGCTTGATTGCTGCCGGAGAAGTCAGCGGCGAGACGGCCGCATGGATAGCGGTGGTCGGAGCTACTCTCGGTGCCCTGATAGGAGCTACCGCAGGCGGCTTTGTCGACTTCACGCTGGAGAGACTTCGGGAGGGCCGAGACGCGAAGGTCGGCGCTCGGCTTGTGAGACTCGACCTCGCGCTAGCGGCGGGTCAGATCAAGGACGCGGAGGGTACGGGCCAGTGGTGGGTGTTCTTCGACACGACAATGGAGGGTTGGGCGGCTCACCGTGCGTCGCTCGCAGCGCGACTCTCTGACAGCGACTTCGAAGCGGTTACGCAGTCGGTTGCCGAGCTGGAGCGATTCGGCGCGGACATGAAGCAAGCTCCGCTTGAGCCTGGAGCGAGCTTCCGCACCCTTTCCCCTACCTCGGTTGCTGCTCTCAACACAATGCGACGTAATGCCACTCTCGCGTACAACGCTCTGGCGAAACTTGCGAAGGGCGACCAGAGTGCAGAGTTACTGCACGATGGTGGGGCTAGCGCCACGTGAATGTTGATGGGCTGGGTCGTAGACCCATCGCGACCGCTGGCGCGGGATCTTAGCTTCGAGCCCTTCGCGCCCGTCTCGCGATCTCGGAGCGCAGCCGGCGGCCTCCTTGCCAGCCACGCTCCGAGCCTCGCGAGGGCAGGACCTAGTAGCGGTAACGGACCCGGAACAGCGGGTCGTTCTGCCAGAACCAGCTCATCGCCGGGCGATTGGCGAGCGTGGCGTCTGTACGTGGCAGCGCCGAACCCGGGTTATTCGGGTCCGTGAGTGCCTCGGCACTGACGACCTGGGTACTACGCGGCAACAATGCGATGACGCCGATCGAGCCGCCCGTCTGGATCACAAACGACGGGAGTGGCCCGATGACCGAGAACTCGAACTCTCGATCGGCCACCTTGTCGGCGGCGATCGAGTAGAACAGCCGCAGCCTCCGCTGACCGGGCTTGACCTCCACGATTGTCGAGGACAAGCTTTTCGCGGCGCGGCCGACGGCCGTTGCGACAGCCCGCTGCTCCTTCTTGCTGGCCCCGTCGCCGAGCTTCTCGAGCCGGTCTACGACCTGCTGGTCATAGACCGATCTCTCGACCTCGTCGAAGGTGAACACCTGCGCTCCCCGGATGGGAGCGTCGGTGTAGCGCAGCAACGGCTCTTGCTGCGCCTCGGATGCCAGCGGCAAGATCAGCGTTGCTGGCTCAGAGGTGTCGATGTCGCCGACGAGGTCCAGGCCGACCGTGACGAACACGTCGTCCTGGGAATGGCTGCCGTCGCCACGCGAGACGACGTCGATCGTCGTATCGATGTTTCGGACGGGGATGTTGTTCAAAGGCTCGAAGGCCATTGCGATAGAACTCCGTTCTCCGCCGAGAGGCGGGGTGGGGTGGCTTCTGAGTGGTTGCTGCTCCGACACCCTGGCGACCGGCCGCTGCGCAAACAGCGGCCGGTCGCCCTCTATTTCCCTTTGCGCCCTTTCGGGGCGACCTGAGACAAGGCGCTACCAGCTGCCTGCTTAGAGGCGCGGCTGGTGCGACCGTCTCGGAGGACTTTGCTCGCCGCCTTTGCGGCTCGTGGGGACGTCTTACGTGACTTTGCCATGGGGACTCCTTGGCTCTGGGACGGCTCGCGGGCCTATTCCGGAGGAACGGTAGGGGACCCGCTTCAGATTGTCAAGCACTCTGCTGACGCTCATGAAGCACTGCGGGTCGCTTGACGAAGCGAGCGTTAGGTGCGACCCTTGACCTATGCCCCCCCCGGAGAAGGACCGACTAGGCGACCGGCTTCGTGCGTCACGCACTGATCGCGGCCTGAGCTTGCGCGAGGTGGAGCGCCGATCGGGCATCAACAACGGCTATCTCTCGCAGCTTGAGCGCAACGAGATCGCAAATCCGACGCCCTCGGTACTTCAGAAGGTGGCGATCGCGTACGAGGAGCCCTTCGGTGTCCTTATGCGGTGGGCCGGCTACATAGAGGACGATCCTAACGGGGTCTCTCCTAATGCCAAGCGAGCCCTAGACACACTTGGTGATGACTTCACCGATCAAGAGCTCCAGGCATTGCGGGCGGTGCTTGATGCCATCCGGGCTAAGAATCGGGCTACGTTTGCACCTCACAGAACAGACCTCGTTCTAGAGGCGGACGACCACTTGCGGTTGCGTCAACACGCGGTCGCCGTATTACGTGAGATTGATGCAATCAATTCCTCGAGCCGCGTAGATATGGACGATGTATTTTTGGTGTCGCGACTGGTGAAGGTGGGGGCTATTGAGCTCACGCTCGAAGAGAAGAAACGACTGCGACTACGCTTTAAGGATCTCGTTGATTGGGCCCTTGATGCGCTCCAAGGCGTAGTCCATCTGGACCGTGGCGAAGGTGGAGAGGTCTATCTAAATCCTGCTCTTGATCAGTGGGAGCGCCGGAAGCGATTCGTCATGGGCCATGAGGCGGCGCACGCCATTCTGGATGACCATCGGGTGACCTTTGCACACCTAGACGATAAGACGCGCCTGAGGCCTGACTTTGCCGATCGCCTTGAGCGTCAAGCCAATCAATTTTCTATCGAGCTGCTTGCAAAGGGGGATCGATTGCGGGAAGAGTTCGACGATTCTGCACCGAGCATGAGCGCAATCGATCGCCTCAGCAGCGAGTTCGGTATCTCCCTTGAGGCAGCGGCTAGGCGTCTCGCTGAGGAGAGTCAGCAACCGTGTGCCGTTGCCATTGCTTACTGGGCTAGGCGAGGGGCGGGTGACCTTTTAGTTGACCACCACAAGCTTTGGTGTTCGCGAAGCTTTGAGGAGCGCCTTGGCTGGAAAACCGGGAGCAGCATGCCGAGGGAGGCGATCAAATCCGCGTTGCGTTTAGCGGGAGCGGGGGGGACATCCCCTCTGATGTCTGAGCCCGATCGAGATGGTCGTTTGACTAACGTGCATGTCGAGGGAATGAATACACGGTTCGCCGCGATGGTTCTCCTGTCTTGCGATCCGCGTTCTCGCATGAATCTCCGACGAGCGAATCCCTTCTTGCGCGTTCGATCGGCTTGAGCCTTGGTTAGGCACCCGGCTTCCGCCCTGAACCAGACAGCATCCGCCCGTCACGGCTCGAAGCTGTTGAGCGCGAGCTTGGCGTTGGGGCCCAGCTGAGTACGGCTCAAGCTCGGAGCGACGGAAAGGCCAGTATGTGCTCCTCCTCGGTTAGGCCTCGAACTCGCCAGTTCGTGAGAGGCCGCCAGCGCGCACTGCGGAGCTTCCACATGTAGCGCGTCTTCGTGATCAAAACGGGCCAGAAGCCGTTGCGCCCGCTCGCTCGTTTGCTGCGACCACGCTCAACTGCGCCACTGAGCTCCCACAGATTGCGGCTTCGAGTCGTCTGCGACGGCTAGCATGCGACCTATGGCGCACGTCCATCCGCTCAGAGTCGTACTGGACGACGACCACGATGCTCGGCTGACGCGCATGGCTGAGCGGATCGCGGTCGATCGCGATGACCTTGCCGGGTCGCTGTTGGCCAGCGTGCTCGACGGGGCCGAGACCGATGGGGCGGAGCTGACGAGCGTGTTAGACGCCGTTCCTGGTGCCTGGGAGCGCGCAGAGCTGGGTCGTGCCCAGGGTGCAGCCGGGCAGACCACGCCGCTCGACCAGCTCTGAGGTAGCAGTGGCGGCCGTTGAGCTGAGCGCGGCGGCGCTGCAAGATCTCGATGACCTGATCAAAAGCCGTTCATTGCCCGCAGATGCTCGCGAGCGCGTCAAGCGACGCCTGGAGGTGCTCGAAGCGTTCCCGCGCATCGGCCGTCGCTTAGAGGGTCGCTGGCACAGCTATCGCGTCCTGCTCGGGCCGTGGCGGTGGATGCTGTTCGTCTACCTCGTTCTCGACGAGGAGGATCGCGTCCTGATCGCCACGGTGCAGGACGCGCGGACTGCTGACGCTGCTACCTCTGAGTAGGCGAGGACGTGTCCCGAACCGTGTCCCCAACTCGGCAGATATGACCCGGCTGGACTGGACTCAGATGGCCGTACCTGAGCCAAGCTAGGCCAGCTTCGGGTCGCTCGGCTCAACTCTTAATCTCAAGGTCGTAGGTTCGATCCCTACACGGCCCATCTCGCTCCGAGCCTCGCGAGAGGCGTGGGCAGGGCCTTCAGTCGGCGATGCGGCGGCGCACCCACGCGAGCACTTCCGCGTGCTCGACCTCGCCGGCGGCTATCCGCTCGATCATCGACGCATCGACTTCGGTGTCCTGGGGTCCCCAGGTGGAGCCGTTGGCGTGGAGGAAGCGGGCGATGAGCAGAAATGCCGCTCGTTTGTTGGCGTCGGGCAGCGGATGGTTCTGGACCAGATGCTGCATGAGGACGGCTGCTTGCTCGATGAGCGTGGGGTAGGCGTCTTCTCCACCGAACGAAGCGAACGGTGCGTGAAGAGCTGATTCGGCTAGCCCGATACGTGGAAGGGCGAACACGGCCTTCTTGTTCGTCCCAAGCAGATACGCGGCGAGGTCTGCGTAGTCCTCGAGGGACGGGGTCCAGCGCTTCGGCACGCTGACCTACTGTGCCAAGCGATCGAACGTCTCGCGGTGCTCCTCGACGAATCGCTCCGCGAACGCGGTGTTCTGGGCGCTGCGCACGCTTGTTGAGCCGGCAAGTCGGGCGCCCAGCGCTCGAACGGCCTCGTCATCGAGCGAGTAGCGCGTGCGCAGATCGTCGGCGACCTCGCGAACGAATTCGTTGGTGATGTCCTTGGCACCCACACGGCAAGTGTAGGCGCGCCGTCCGCTGGGATCGACTGGCGGGCTTGAGCGGGTCGCTTGCTAGCTATTCAGCCTGGAGTCTCGCGGGTGGTTCGTCCAGACCTGAGCGTGTCCCCAACTCGGCAGATATGACCGGGGCTCAGGAGGCGGTTGTGGCGGTTGTGGCCCGCTGGATGGTCCGAAAGAGGCGATTGGCGTACACGTCGTTCGGCTCGGGCGCGTGGTCCATCCCGCTGCCGCTGAAGTCGATGCGCGTCAGCGCCTGCCCGTCGGTGTCCGTGAGGAGGATTCGCTGTGTGTGCGGACTGGAAGGCTCGATTCGAACCGAGCCAACGCGCGAATAGGGGATCAGGTTGTTGACCTCGATGCGCTTCTTGAACACTCCGCGCAGCGAGGCATTGAAGATGCCTGGCTTGCAGATTGCCCAGAGCCCTAAGTCATGTGTAACCGCGAGCACGTCTGAGAGCTCGAGCCCGTGCTGTTCCAAGCCGGCCTTCAGGACGGCGGGATATCTGTCGCTCTTGCTGTCGTATGCATCGAAGTTCGACTCATCGAAAAGTTTGAAGACGGTGAGATCTAGGGACATTGGATTACCGTATCGAAGTGTTTCGCTAGCGCCCTAGCGGTTCCCGCTGCGTCGGTGTCTCCGGCGCCCTGATGTAGGGCTGCTCGGAGTCCTGGGCGGTGGCTTCCTCGTGGTAGACGGACTCGGCGTTGACGGCCCAGATGTCGTGGTTGGTTCCAAGGAGGAGGTTGTCGACGGCGCGCATGGCGGTGAGCATGGAGTGGTCTGAGTTGTTGTAGCGGTGGAGGCCGTTGCGGCCGACCTGCTGGAGGTTGGAGATGCCGGCGAGCCAGGACTTGATCGTGTCGACGCGATCGGAGTACTCGAGGTCGTACATCGGGTAGGCCTTGGGAACGCGGGTGGCGAAGCCGAACTGGAGCGCTTCTGACTTGGCGAGGCCGAGCTGCTCGAGCTCGCGCATCGCGAGGGCGACGAGGTCGTCGTCGGCCATCTCCCAGAGCTCGTCGCCGGCGAAGCAGAAGTACTCCATGCCGATGCAGGCCTTGGTCGGGTCGGGAACCATCCAGGGGCTCCAGGAGCGGAAGTTCTGGATCCGGCCGACCTCGACGTCGGGCTCGTGGATGTAGATCCAGTTGTCGGGGAACAGGTCCTCACCATCGAGTACCAGTGACACGGTGAGAAAGTCGCGATAGCGCAAGCCTTGGGCGGCGGTGCGCACGTCGGCGGGAGCCGCGGGCTCGGTCAGGCCGACCATGTTGCGCAGCGGCAGCGACGAGATGACGTAGGGCGACTCGTAGTCGACACCGCCGGCCGTCACCCGCGCCACGCGGCCGTCCTCGACGTGCAGTGCCTCGACCGGCGTCTCCAACAGCACCTGTCCGCCGAGCCGGCGGATGTCGTCGGTCATCGTCTCCCACATCTGGCCGGGGCCGTAGCGGGGGTAGTTG
>CBFGZN010000071.1:0-11254 GCA_965653255.1 uncultured Solirubrobacterales bacterium
AAGCCTTGAAGGCGAGGCCGACGGCGGCGAGCGCGACGCCGGTCAGCAGCAGCGGGTCGCCGACCTTGACGGTGTCGCCGATCGCGGCCGAGATGCCGGAGAAGTCGGTATGGCCGGTGGCGCCGTAGACGAACGCGAGGCCGTAGAGCAGCGTCGCCGAGCCAACCGAGCCGACGACCAGGTACTTCAGCCCCGACTCGAGCGACTTGCGGTCGCGCACCGACGAGGCGCAGAGGACGTAGAGCGGGATCGAAAGCAGCTCGAGGCCGACGAACAGCGTCACCAGGTTCTCGGCGCCGGCGAGCATCGTCATGCCGGCGATCGAGCCGAGCATCAGCGCGAAATACTCGCCTGCGCCAGCCTCCTGGACCGACTCCCAGCGCAGCGACAGCGCGATCGCGGCTAGTCCCGCGACGTAGAAGAGGATCGACATGAACAGCGCGAGCGTGTCGATCGACAGCGCGCCGGAGATGATCGGCTTGATCACGCCGGGATCCCAGTTGACGATCGAGAAGACGATCGCCACGACCAGCGCAGCCGCCGCCAGCAGGGGAACCAGCACGCGCTGAACAGCGCGGCCGGGGAACAGGCCGGCGATCAGCACGACAATCGCCCCGCCGCCGACGGCGAACAGGGGCGCGAGGCCCTGGTAGTCGATCTCCGGTGCCTTGACGGCTGCGAGGACGTCGATCACTTGATCACCGAGACCTCAGGGTGGGTGCTCGTCTCGCCGTGCTCGGAGCCGGTCGGCTCGCGCATCTGGTCGGCGCGTTCGGCGGTTCCGTCGTCGGTCAGCTTCGCGGCCGCCGTGATCTGCGCCGTCGTCGCGTCCTCGGTCCGCTCCAGCACCAGCTGCGGGTAGACCCCGAGCGCGACGATCACCGCGGCGATCGGGGCGATCAAGCTGAAGTCGAGCGCACAGAGGTCACCGCCGCCAACGCCGGGGCCGACGCGGTTGTGCATCGACTTCTGGAACAGGCGGATCGCGTAGACGGCGGCGAGCGCGACGCCGATGCTGGCGATCAGCCCGAAGACGATCTTGTCCTCGAGCGCGCCGAAGAGGATCAGGATCTCGCCGACGAAGTTCGGTGAGCCGGGCATTGCGAGTGTCGCGAGCGTGACGATCAGGAACAGCGCGGCGAGCACGGGCGCGCGCAACGCGATCCCGCCCATCTGGGCGAGCGTCGGCGAGCCGCCGGCACGCCTCGTCAGGACGGCGATCACGAACAGCAGCGCACCGACCACCAGGCCGTGGTTGACCATCTGCATCACGGCGCCCTGGGAGCCGAGGTCGTCGATCGCGAAGATGCCCAGTGTGATGAACCCGAGCTGGGCGATCGAGGAGTAGGCGAGCACCAGCCGCGGCTCGTCCTGCGAGAAGGCGAGCACCGAGCCGTAGAGGATCGAGAAGACGGCGATCACGAGGATCAGGTCCTGGAAGTGGACCGAGGCGTCGGGCATCGTCGGCAGCACGATCCGCAGGAAGGCGTAGACGCCGACCTTCGACAGCACCGCCGACAGGCAGACGAGCACCGGGATCGGCGTCGCACGGTAGGTGTCGACGACCCAGCCGTGGAACGGGAACGCCGGCGCCTTGACGAGGAAGGCGAGCGCGAACAGCAGGAAGATCCACTGCTGCGTGCCCTCGGGCAGCGGGTTGGCGGCCAGCTCGGCGATCGAGAAGGTCAGGTCGTTGCCCGAGTTCGACGCCGTCAGCACGCCGAGCGCCACCGCCCCGGCGAGCATCAGCAGCGAGCCGACGAGCGTGTAGATCACGAACTTGGTCGTCGCCGCGACGCGGTCGCCCTGACCCCAGCCGCCGATCAGGAAGTAGAACGGCACCAGCATCAGGTCGAAGAAGAGGACGAACAGCGCCAGGTCCTGGGCGAGGAACGCGCCGAGCACCGCCGTCTCGGCGAGCGCCATGTGGAAGAGGAACAGCTTCTGGCGCTCGGTCTCGCGGACGGCCGACCAGACCATCGCCGGGAGCCACAGCACGGCTGTCAGCGCAACCAGGAAGAGGTTGAGCCCGTCGACGCCGAGCTGGTAGCGGATGCCGAGCTCGGCGATCCACTCGTCGTCGGTCACATACTGGAGCCCGGTCGTGCCGGTGCCGAAGTCGGCGATCATCGCGATCGCGTAGCCGAGCACCGTGACGCTGCCGGCGACGACGACCCAGCGGCCGATCCGCTCCGGCAACAGCGCGCCGATCAGCGCCGCCACGACGGGCAGGAAGATCACGATCGAGAGGTGGATCGTCAGCACGCGCTCAGCTCGCCACGATCAGGAAGTAGAGGACGATCGCGCTCAGGCCGAGCAGCAGCAGCGCCGCGTAGGCGCGCAGCTCGCCGGTCTGGATCGAGCGGGCGAACGAGCTGCCCGCGCGCACGATCCCGACCGTCCCGCCAACCAGGAAGCCCTGGACGAACGAGCTCTCGATGACCGTGCGGCCGAAGCGGCCGAGCGCAGTCATCGGCCGTACGACGCCGTAGTCGTAGGCCTCGTCGAAGTACCACTTGTTCGACAGCAGCGTGTGCAGCGCGCCGAAGCGCTCCTGCAGCTTCGCCGACGTCCCCGGACGCCAGAGGTAGATCCGCGCCGCGACCAGGATCCCCGCGATCGAGATCACCGCGCCGACCGCCAGGCCGATGTAGTCGGCCTGCGTGCTCGGGTGGTCGTGGACGTAGTGCGAGCCGGCGAACGTCGGCTCGAGGAACTTCTCGATCACGTCGGTCACACCGGGGATCTGGACGACGCCGGCGACGATCGCCAGCAGTGCCAGCGGCCCCATCGCCGCCTTCATCGCGCCCTCTCGCTCGGCGATGTGGTGCTCCGCCCCCGGGAAGCCGGCGTCGGTGTCCTCGGTCTCGCCGGTCGCCGGGTTGAACGGCTCGGCGTGGGCGAGGTGGCCGCCCTCGAGCTCGTGCGCCTGCTCGCACGGCTCGCCGTGGAAGACGCGGAAGACCAGCCGGAAGGCGTAGATCGCCGTCATGAACGCGGTGATGTAGCCGACGACCGCCAGCGCTATGAACCAGCCGCCGCGGTTGACGGTGTAGGCGAGGATCTCGTCCTTCGAGAAGAAGCCCGAGGTCAGCGGGAAGCCTGCGAGCGCCAGCGCGCCCGCGGTGAAGGTCGCGTAGGTGAACGGCATCGCCTTGCGGAAGCCGCCCATCTTGTCGAGCGACTGCTCGTTGGCCATCGCCGCGATCACCGAGCCGGCGCCCATGAACAGCAGCGCCTTGAAGAAGGCGTGCGTCATCAGGTGGAACATCCCGGCGCTGTAGGCGAAGACCGAGACGCCGAGGATCATGTAGCCGATCTGCGACATCGTCGAGTAGGCGATCGCGCGCTTGAGGTCGGTCATCACCAGCGCGATCGACGCCGCGACGAACAGCGTCGCTGTGCCGATCACGGCGCTGATGTCAGCGGCCGCCGGGGCCTGCTCGAAGAGCGGATGCATGCGCGCGATCAAGTAGACGCCGGCGGTGACCATCGTCGCGGCGTGGATCAGTGAGGAGACCGGCGTCGGGCCCTCCATCGCGTCGGGCAGCCAGGTGTGCAGCGGCAGCTGGGCTGACTTCGCGAACGCGCCGACGAGCAGCAGCAGGCAGGCGGCGATCAGCGTGCCGTCGTTGTGGCTGAACGCGGTGCCGACGTCTGCGAACACCCCGGCGTAGTCGAGCGCGCCGGTCGCGTCGAACAGCAGGAACGCGCCGATCACCAGGCCGACGTCGCCGATCACGTTGATCACGAACGCCTTGATGCCGGCCTTGGTCGCCGTCGAGCGGCGGTACCAGAACGAGATCAGCAGGTAGGAGGCGGCGCCGACGAACGCCCAGCCGACGATCAGCAGCACGAAGTTCGCCGCTAGGACGAGCAGCAGCATCGAGAAGACGAAGAAGTTGAGGTAGGCGAAGAACCGCTTATAGGAGCGGTCCGACTCCATGTAGGCGACTGAGTAGACGTGGATCAGGAACGACACGCCCGAGACGATCAGGCACATCATCACCGACAGCGGGTCGACCAGGATCGACATGTCTACGCTGAAGCCGGCGGTGCTCGCGTAGGTCCAGGCCGAGTCGACCAGCGAGCGCGCCTCCTCGGGCTGGTCCTGCAGGTCGATCAGCATCGCGATCGCCGATGCGAACGCGCCGAGGATCGCGCCGCTGCCGATCCAGCCCGCGACCTTGTCCGGCAGCACCCGCCAGCCGAGAGCGATCACGAGCATCCCCGCGAGCGGGAACGCCAGCACCAGCCACCCCCATGAAGTGGCGCTCATCCGCGCAGCTCCGCCATGTCATCGACGTCGATCGGCAGCTTGCGGCGGTACATCGCGACGATGATCCCGAGGCCGATCACGACCTCACAGGCCGCGACGACCATCACGATCAGCGCGAAGATCTGGCCCTCGACGTTGCCGACCATCCGCGAGAAGGCGATCAGCGCGAGGTTGCCCGCGTTGAGCATCAGCTCGAGGCAGAGCAGGATCACCAGCGGGCTGCGGCGCGTCATCACGCCGGCCGCGCCGATGCAGAAGATGAACGCCGACAGGACGACGAACCAGGAGATGTCCATCAGGCCTGGCCTCCGCGGAAGACGTCGGCGACCGAGATTGCGTCGGCCGGCTCGTGCAGGCCACGCCGCTTGCGCGCGAGGACGACGGCGCCGACGGCGGCTACGAGCAGCAGGAACGACGCGGCCTCGAACGGCAGCAGGAACTTGGTCAGCAGCGCGTCGCCGATCGCCGCCGGCGAGCCGAAGCCGTCGCCGACCTTGGGGCCGGTCGAGTCGAGCGCCGACAGGCCGGAGCCGACGACCGCGATGACCAGCTCGATCAGCAGCGCGCCGGCGAAGATCGGGCCGAGCGCGGCGAACGGGCCGGCGGTCTCGGGCCGCAGCTCGTCGTCGCTGCCGCCGACGTAGGCGACGACGAAGACGTAGAGCACCATCACGGCGCCGGCGTAGACGACGACCTGGGCGGCGGCGACGAAGGCGGCGGTCAGCAGCAGGAAGACGAGCGCCAGCGAGATCAGGTGCGCGACCAGCGCGAGCACGCTGTAGAACGGGTTGCGCAGCAGCACGACGCCGAGCGCACCGCCGATCGCGCCCGCGCCCGCGATGAAGAAGAGGAGCTGCTCGAAGAACAAGCCCTACTCCCCCTCGCGCCTCAAGGGAGTGCGCTCGATCGGCTCCGCCAGCAGCATCTCCTTGGTGAAGATCAGGTCGGAGCGCTCGTAGTCGGCGAGCTCATAGTCGTTGCCCATCGTGATCGCGTCGAACGGGCAGGCGACCTCGCAGTAGCCGCAGAAGATGCAGCGGCTCATGTTGATCTCGTAGACCGCCGCGTAGCGCTCGCCGGCCGACACCTGGTGCTCGGGCGTGTTCTCGTCGGCGACGACGCGGATGCACTGGGCCGGGCAGGCGGCGACGCAGAGCGAGCAGCCGACGCACTTCTCCAGGCCCGTGTCCTCGAACTTATGCAGCTTGTGGCGGCCGCGGAAGCGCGGGTAGACGGGAGTCTTCTCCTCCGGGTACTCGATCGTGACCGGCTTCTCGGCCAGCCGCGCGAGCGTCGTGCGCATGCCGCGCAGCGTCGCGCCGAAGGTGCGGTAGGCGCCGCCGACCCCGCCGGGCTCCGGTCCGCGCTGGACCTCGATCACGTCGTCTGTCAGCTCGTAGCTCATGAAGTTCAGACCACCAGGACGATTGCGGTTACGAGGGCGTTGACCGTCGCCAGCGGCAGCAGCACCTTCCAGCCGAACGACATCAGCTGGTCGTAGCGGAGGCGCGGCAGCGTAGCCCGAACCCAGATGAAGAGGACGACGAAGGCGAACATCTTCAGCAGCACCCAGAGCGGCGCGAGCGCGATCGGGCCCGGTCCGTGCCAGCCGCCGAAGAAGCAGGCTGTCGCGACGCCGGCGATCACGATCACCTCGATGTACTCGGCCATGAAGAACGAGCCGAAGCGCATGCCGCCGTACTCGGTGTTGTAGCCGGCGACGATCTCGGCGTCGGCCTCCGGCAGGTCGAACGGGGCGCGCGCGGTCTCGGCGAAGCCGGCGACCATGAAGACGAGGAAGCCGACGAACTGCGGCACGATGAACCAGATCCCCTTGCCGTCGGCGCCCTGCGCCTCGACGATGTCGACGAACGACAGCGAGCCGGCCATCATCGCGACGCCGAGCAGCGACAGGCCGATCGCGACCTCGTAGGAGATCAGCTGGGCGGCGGAGCGCATCGCGCCGAGGAACGAGTACTTCGAGCCGGATGCCCAGCCGCCGAGCACGAGCGCGTAGAAGGCGAGCGAGCCGAAGGCGAAGAAGTAGAGCAGCCCGATCGGGACGTCGATGCCGTAGAGGCCGACGTCGCCGCCCCAGGCGCCCTGCGGGCCGAACGGGATGATCGCGAGCGTCGCGACCGCGGTCGCGATCGAGATCACCGGGGCGATCGCCATCATCCACGGCACCGCCGTCTCGGGCGTGAAGCGCTCCTTCGACAGCAGCTTGAGCACGTCGGCGAGCGGCTGGCCGAGCCCGCGGAAGCCGACGCGGTTGGGGCCGTAGCGCGCCTGGAAGCGGCCGAGCAGCTTGCGCTCGAGCAGCAGGATCAGCGGAACCACCTGCAGGATGAACGCGAAGATCACGATCGCCTTGACGATCTGGACCAACGTCGACTCGACGGTCACGAGCGATCCGCCTTGCCAGGCTCTGCCTCGTCGGCGGCCTCGGATGGCTCCGGCACCACGTCCTCAGCGGCGCCAGGCGCATCGGAGCCGCCGGCGCCGGGTGTGCTCACCGTGTCGGCGGCGCCCGTCTCGGCCTCGTCGGCCGGCGGCCCGCCGACCTGCACGACCTGCGGCGGCGCCGAACGGACCTCGACGGTGCGCGGGACGCCGTTGGTGAGCGCCTCGGCGCCGTCGGCTCCCAGGCCCTGGGTGAGGAAGACGCTGCCGGGGCGGATCGCCTGACGGATCGCAGCGGCTGCGCGCACGACGCGGTCGCCGCTCGAGACCTCGACGTCCTCGCCCGGCGCGATGCCGAGCCGCTGGGCGTCGTCGGGCGACAGCTCGGCGCGCTGGCGCGGCGCGAGGAAGCGCAGCGACGGCGAGTGCTCGACGGCGGGGGAGGCGAAGAGCGCGGGGGTCGCCCCGAGGCGCAGGCCGGCCGGCAGGTCGGGTGGGCTGTCGAGCGGACCGGTCGGCAGCTCTTGCTCCGGCACGGCCGATGCCGCGTCGCGGTCCTGCCAGCGGACGCCGCGGCCACCGATCTCGTCGAGCGTGACGCCGGCGTAGAACGGAACGGCGGCGGCCACGGCGGCCGTGACGTCGGGCAGCGACAGCCCCGGGCCGGCGCCGTTCGCCGACGCGGCGCCAGCGAGCTCGGTCGGCGAGGCGCCGGCGCGCTCGCACAGCTCGGCTAGGACCGTCCAGACAGGATGGACCTCGCCGGCGTGTGGCACGGCCTGGCGGACGCGCTGGAGGCGGCCGTCGGGATGGGTGAGCGTGCCCTCCTTCTCGGCGTTCGACTCGCCGGGGAAGACGACCGTGGCGTGCTCGGCCAGTCCGGGCGTGACGAAGTTCGCGAACGCGACGACGGCGTCGGCGCGGTCGAGCGCGCGCTCCCAGGTCGGGCGGTCGGACAGCTCGGTCAGCGGGTCGGCGTCGACGAGGAGCAGCGTTGACAGCTCGCCGTCGGCGAGCGCCGGTCCGATCTCGGTGGCGGAGAGACCCGGGGCGGGGGCGTCGGCCAGGCCGGCCGTCAGCCGCGGCGACACACCGACCTCGCGCAGGCCGCGGCCATTGGCGCGGCTCGGGATCTCGATCAGGCCCGACTCGGGCCGTTCGCCGATCTCGAGCGCGCCGGCGACGGCGAGCAGCGCATCGACCGCGGCGGCGCCGCGTTTGCCGACAGTGGCACGCTCGCCCCACATGACGACGATGTCGCCGTCCTTGCGCTCGCCGGCGTCGGCGCCGAAGCGCGCGGCGCGCAGTGCGGCGGCGGCAGCCTCGATCTCAGCGGGATCGGCGCCGGCCTTCGCGGCCAGCTCGGCGACGCCCGCGGTCGCGCCACTCGTCTGCTCGACGTCGGCAGCTGCGCCGGCGCCGACACGCGGCGAGCCGAGCGCGGCGGCGAGCGCGGCGAGGGCTGACTCGGCGGCGCCCGGCGCGAAGCGCACGGCGACGTCGCCGCCCGGATCGGCGCCGAGCTCGGAGCCCGGGTCGTCGAGCGTGCTCGGACGACTGGTCAGCGTCACGACGCTCGCGCCATGACGCCGGCGCGCCTTGCGGATGCGTAGGTCGAGCACCGGCGCCTCGTCGACCGGCTCGACCTCGACGACCAGCACGGCGTCGGCGTAGTCGATGTCCGAGACGCGAGCGGTCAGCTCGGGCCGTGCCAGCACGCGCGCCTGGCAAGGGTCGAAGACACCCGTAGCGCGCGAGTCGAGGTGTGGCGAGCCGAGGCCGTCGCGCAGCAGGCGCGCCAGCAGCAGACCCTCCTCGTTGGTCACCGCGCCGCCGGCGAGCGCGGCGGTCTTGGCGCCGCCGCGC
Source organism: uncultured Solirubrobacterales bacterium (assembly GCA_965653255.1). Lineage (GTDB taxonomy): Bacteria > Actinomycetota > Thermoleophilia > Solirubrobacterales > Thermoleophilaceae > JAAYBF01. Next base: position 8,549 of record CBFGZN010000071.1, read on the forward strand.
GTCAGCGCCTTCGCGGCCTCGCCGAGCGCGCGCTCCCACGACACCTCGCGCAGCACGCCGCCGTCGCGGACCATCGGGGCGAGCACGCGCTCCGGCGCGTGGAATGACTCGTAGCCGAAGCGGCCCTTGTCGCAGACCCAGCCGTCGTCGACCTCCTCGTTGTCGCGCGCGAGCACGCGCAGCACCTTGTCGTCGTCGCGGATCGTGTAGCTGACGTTGCACTGACTGGCGCAGCCGATGCAGACCGTCCCGGCCTCCTCGACGTCCCATGGCCGGGCGCGGAAGCGGTAGGCGGTCGAGGTCAGCGCCCCGACCGGGCAGAGCTCGATGATGTTGCCGCTGAACGGAGCGACGTAGGGGCGGCCGTCGTGGGTGCCGACGTAGGTGTGGTCGCCGCGCTCGAGGAAGGCGAGCTGGTAGTCCTCGGCGATCTCCTGCGAGAAGCGGACGCAGCGGTAGCAGAGGATGCAGCGCTCGCGGTCGATCGCGACCAGCGGCGAGACCTCGAGCGGCTTCTTGAAGTGGCGCTTCGGCTCGATCATCCGCGACTTGCCGCCGCCCCAGCCGTAGGAGATGTCCTGCAGCGGACACTCGCCGCCCTTGTCGCAGACGGGGCAGTCGAGCGGGTGGTTGACGAGCAGGAACTCGACGACCGCGTTCTGGGCGTGCTTGACGCGGTCGGTCTCCGTGTGGACGACCATGCCGTCCTTGACCGGCGTCGAGCAGGAGGTCTGGAGCTTCGGGATGCCCTCGATCTCGACCAGGCACATCCGGCAGGCGCCGACCGGCGCGCCGAGCTTCGGCTCGTAACAGAAATAGGGGATCTCGACGTCGCCGTGCTTGGCGGCGTCGACGAGCATCGTGCCCTCCGGGGCTGTTACCTGGCGGCCGTCGATCTCGAAGGTGATCTGCTTGATCTTGGGGCGCGCCATCAGCCGACTCCTGGTCCCGCGTGGGCGCTGGCGGCTAGCTCGACGGCCGAGAACTCGCCGACGGCGGCGGCGCGGTCGGCGCGCTCGCGCGCGGCCTCGATGTGCGCCTCGAACTCCGGCCGGAAGTGCTTGATCATCGACCCGATCGGCATCGCCATCGAGTCTCCGAGCACGCACAGGCAGTTGCCGATGATGTTCTCCTGGACGCCGGCGATGATCTCGATGTCCATCGGCGTCGCCTCACCGCGATCGACCCGCTCGAGCATCTTCACTGTCCAGTTGGTGCCCTCGCGACACGGGACGCACTTGCCGCACGACTCGTGGCGGTAGAAGCCCGCGAGCCGCAGCGCGACCGAGACGATCGGGACCGAGTCGTCGACGACGATGATCGCGCCGGAGCCGAGCATCGAGCCCGCCTCGGCCATGTCCTCGAAGGTGTAGGGCCGGTCGAGGTCCTCGGGCAGCAGCACCGGGGCGGAGGAGCCGCCGGGGAACCAGCACTTGATCTCACGGCCGGGCTCCGGGCCGCCGGCGAGTCCGTAGACGATCTCGCGCGCGCTGATCCCCAGCTCGATCTCGAAGTTGCCCGGCCGCTGGACGTTGCCGGAGACCGAGACCATCTTGGTGCCGGTCGAGTTGCCGACGCCGTACTGGCGGTACCACTCGGCGCCCTTCTCGAGGATGATCGGCGTGTTGCAGAGCGTCTCGACGTTGTTGATCAGCGTCGGCCCCTGGTAGAGGCCCTGGTTGGCCGGGAACGGCGGCTTCAGGCGCGGGTTGCCGCGCTTGCCCTCGAGCGCGTCGAGCAGCGCCGACTCCTCGCCGCAGATGTAGGCGCCCTCGCCGCGGTGGACGACCAGCTCGACCTGGGTGCCGGAGCCGAACACCGACTCGCCGAGGTAGCCCTTCGCGTAGGCCTGCTCGACGGCGGCGTCGAGGATGTCGGCCTGCAGCGAGTACTCGCCGCGGATGAAGATAAACGCGCGGTTGGCGCCGGCGGCAACCGCCCCGATGATCACGCCCTCGACGAGCAGGTGCGGGTTGCGCTGCATCAGCAGGCGGTCCTTGAAGGTGCCCGGCTCGGACTCGTCGGCGTTGCAGCAGAGGTACTTGTCCATCGTCCCCTTGGGGATGAACGAGGCCTTCTTGCCCATCGAGAATCCGGCGCCGCCGCGGCCGCGCAGGCCGGAGGCCTCGAGCTCCTCGACGACCTGCTCGGGCGCCATCTCAAGCGCCGCCTTGCGCGCCGAGCGGTAGCCGCCCTGGGCCTCGTAGACCTCGATCTCGTGCAGGTTCTCGACGTCGAGGCTGGCGGTCAGGACCTTGGTCTGGAGTGTCTCGGGGGTCATGCGGGCTCGCCCTCCTTGCCGTCGCCGGCCCACGGCAGCGCGTAGCCCTTGTCGGACAGGCTGCGCCCGGGCAGGACCTCACGGTTCTCCTTCAGCGCGGCGACGATGTCGGCGGCGTCCTCGGTGCTCAGCGGCCCGACGTAGCGGCCGTCGACGGACGCCATCGGCGCCATGTCGCAGGCGCCGAGGCACTCGAACTCGCGGATGTCGACGTCCTCGAGCCCCTGGCGCTCGGCCTCGTCGGCGATCGCGTCGTGGACGGTCTTGGCGTCGCGCAGGCAGCAGGCGACGCTCGTGCAGACGTAGACGTAGCGCGAGCCGAGCGGCTCGGTGCGCAACATGTCGTAGAAGGTCGCGACGGAGGAGAGGTAGGCGGGCGTGACGCGCATCACGGCGGCGACCTGGCCGATCGCCTCCGGCGAGCA
>CBFGZN010000072.1:0-10995 GCA_965653255.1 uncultured Solirubrobacterales bacterium
GATTGCACCCGACCTGCCGGGCCACGGCGAGTCCGACCGTCAACGCGGCGACCATTCGCTCGGCGGCCACGCCTGCGTGATGCGCGACCTGCTGCACGTGCTCGAGGTCGAGCGCGCGACGGTCGTCGGGCACTCGCTCGGCGGTGGCGTGGCGATGCAGTTCGCCTACCAGTTCCCCGACATGGTCGAGCGGCTCGTGCTGGTCGGCAGCGGCGGCCTCGGGCGCGAGGTCAGCCCGCTGATCCGCAGTGCTGCGCTGCCGTTCGCCGAACAGGTGCTGCCGCTGCTGACGGCACGACCGCTGATCGAAGCGGGCACGGCGGTCGCGGGCCTGATCGGGCGGCTCGGCTTCAAGCCGGGCGCGGATCTGGCGGAGGTGTCGCGCGGCGTCGCCTCGCTCGGGGACACCGAGCGGCGCGCCGCCTTCGTGCGCACGGTGCGCTCGGTGATCAGCCCACTCGGCCAGCGCGTGACGGCGACCGACCGGCTCTACCTGGCGGCCGACCTGCCGACGTTGATCGTCTGGGGCGACCGCGATCCGATCATCCCCGTCGAGCACGGTCGCGGCGCACACGCGCTGCTGCCGCACAGCCGGCTGGAGATCTTCGAGGGGGCCGGCCACTTCCCGCAGCTCGACGATCCGCTCCGCTTCGCGGAGCTCGTGACGGAGTTCGTGGCGGACACCGACGCCGCGACCCACAACGGCAGGCGGGTTCGGGCGCGGTTGGTCGCACAGGACGCCGAAGCGGCAAGCGCCTGAGCCATTCGGCGGGCGGTGTAGCATCGCCGCGCCGATGTCACGCGCCGCACGCACATTCGGGGGGTTCTTCATCTTCATGGGGATCATGCATTTCGTGATCCCGCGGACGTACGAGTCGATCGTGCCCGACGCGCTGCCAGCCAAGCGCGCGCTCGTCTACGCGAGCGGGGTCGCCGAGATCGCGGGCGGCGCCGGCGTGCTGCATGCGCGGACACGGCGGGCAGCGAGCCTCTGGAGCATCGCGACGCTGGTCGCCGTCTTCCCGGCGAACGTGCACATGGCGTTCCATCCCGAGCGCTATCCAAAGGTGCCCGGCGGGCGGGCGGCCCTGCTGGCGCGGCTGCCGCTGCAAGCACTGGCGATCGCCTGGGCGCACGCCGCGAGGCGGTAGCCCGTGGCGCTCGGTCGAGCGGGCCAGGGCGGGGCGAGGTCGATCGGATCCGGCGAGTGGCGCAACTGGGCGGGCGACCAGGCTTGCCGGCCGGCGGCGATCGAGCATCCGGCGACGACGACCGAGGTCGCCGAGGCCGTCGGACGCGCACGCGATGCGGGTCGGGTCGTACGGGTCGCCGGCGCCGGGCACTCGTTCACCGACACAGCGCTGACCGACGGAACGCTGCTGCGACTCGACCGGATGCGGCGGGTGCTGGAGGTCGACAGCACGAGCGGACTGGCGCGGGTGGAGGCGGGGATCTCGCTGAATGAGCTGAGCGAGGCGCTGTGGGCGCACGGGCTGGCGCTCGAGAACCTCGGCGACATCGACGTCCAGTCGATCGCCGGCGCGACGGCGACCGGGACGCATGGGACGGGGTCACGGCTGCAGAATCTGTCGGCGGGGTTGCAGGAGGTGGAGGTGGTGACCGGCGCCGGCTCGCTGGTGAAGGTGTCGGAGCACGACGATCCGGACGCCTGGCGGGCGGCGCGCGTGAGCGTCGGCGCGCTCGGCGTCGTGACGGCGGTGACGCTTCAGGCGGTGCCGGCGTTCACGCTCGAGGGAGTCGATGCGACGGCGCCGCTGGAGGAGGTGCTGGGCCGGGTCGACGATCTGGTCGATGGCGCCGAGCACTTCGAGTTCTACGTCTTCCCGCACAGCGAGCTGGCGCTTACACGGACCAACCGACGCGTCGACCAGGCGCCCGAGCCGCCCTCGCGCGCGCGTGCGTGGGTGGATGACGTGCTGCTGCGCAACCACGTCTTCGGGCTGGCGTGCGCAGCGGGGCGGCGAGCGCCGAGGCTGATTCCGTCGATCAACCGGCTGCTGGCGCGCGCGTCGGGAACGACACGGCGGGTCGACCGCTCCTACCGCATCTTCGCCTCACCGCGACTAGTGCGCTTTACCGAGATGGAGTACGCGCTGCCGCGTGAGCGGGCGGTCGAGGCGGTGCGCGCCGTGCTCGAAGTCACGTCGCGGCCAGACTTCGCGGTGCCGTTTCCGATCGAGGTGCGGTTCGTAGCTCCCGACGACGCCTTCCTGAGCCCGGCTGGCGGCCGCGAGACCTGTTACATCGCGGTCCACATGTACCGCGGCATGGAGTGGGAGCCGTACTTCCGCGCGGTCGAGGAGGTCATGAACGGCTTTGGCGGGCGGCCGCACTGGGGCAAGCGCCACTTCCAGACTACGGCGACGCTGGCGCCGCGCTATCCGGAGTGGGAGCGCTTCCAGACGGTGCGGCGGCGGCTCGATCCGGGCGGTGTGTTCGCCAACGGCTACGTGCGGCGGGTACTGGGCGCCACATAGCGCGACCTGGCGTCGTCCTCGGAAGGCTTCGCTCGCGCCCTGCGCGCGTACCGACGCCGATGCCAGACATATCTCATCAGCCCTAAGACGAACGTAAGCGGGAGCGTCACACAGATCCAGCCGATCGCCAGCAAGGCAGGGTCGTCGAACTCAAGCGAGACCACTACTGCGATAAACCCCAGAACGCACATGGTGACGTACGTCGTCCTGTCGCCCAGCGTGTCGAGAGCGTCTTTGGGATATTCGGGATGATCCTTATGCATATATACATACCTTACCAAGCAGCAGGACCGCTGCGAAAGCGCCTAGAGCGAGCGTCGCCGACGCTGCCCCAAGCTCCGCACGCCGCCGTGCCTTGGCCACAGGCCACTTAGCCCAAATGCCCGCCACGACAAGACCGCTCGCCCAGTAGATGCCTCCGAGCGGGGGAAGACCGAAGATCATCGCGATGTAGCTCAGACTCACGCCCATGATCCAAGCAGTGCCTGTGTAACAGGCGACGCTGCGGGAGCAACGGCTTTGCGTCGACTAGCGTCTGGTCGAGATGGCGACGGGGATGGTGAACAGGGCCGGGGACGAGGTGGCGTGGACGCTGCGGGCGTCGGCGATGGAGATCGCGGGGGCGATTCGGGCGGGGCGGGTGAGCTCGCGGGCGGTGATCGACGCTCACATCGAGCTGTTGGAGCGGGTGAATCCGACGATCAACGCGGTGGTAGTGCCTCGCTATGCGGACGCGCGGGCGGAGGCGGACGCGGCGGATGCGCGGGTGGCGGCGGACGCGGCGGATGCGCGGGTGGCGGCGGCCAGCGCGGGTGAGGAGCTGCCGCCGCTGCTGGGTGTGCCGTGCACGATCAAGGAGTCGATCGCCGTGGCGGGGATGCCAAACTGCGCGGGGGTGCTGGCGCGGCGGGAGGCGCGGGCGGAGACGACGGCGCCTGTCGCTCAGCGGTTGATCGACGCGGGCGCGATCGTGCTCGGGCTGACGAACACGTCGGAGGTCTGTCTCTGGATCGAGTCGGACAACCGGGTCTACGGGCGGACGTGCAACCCGTATGACCACGAGCGGATCGCCGGCGGGTCGTCGGGCGGCGAGGGTGCGGCGATCGGCGCGGGCGGGTCACCGTTCGGGCTCGGCTCCGACGTCGGCGGGTCGATCCGCGGGCCAGCGTTCTTTAATGGGGTGTTCGGCCACAAGCCCTCGCTCGGTCTGGTGCCGATCACCGGCGCCTGGCCGCCGCCGCACGGGGAGGTGACACGGATGGTGGTCAACGGGCCGCTGGCCCGGCGGGCGGAGGATCTGATGCCGCTGCTGCGGATCCTGGCGGGACCGGACGGGACCGATCCGGTCGCGCGCGAGATGGAGCTGGGCGACCCGGCGGCGGTGTCGCTGGACGGGCTGCGGGTACTGGTCAGCGACTACAGCCTCAGTCGCCCGCTGGCGCGCGACCTGACCGCGGCGCGCGAGCAGGCGGCGGGCGCCCTGGCGGCGGCCGGCGCGACGATCGAGCGCGTCTCGCTGCGCTCGATGCGGAAGGCCTATGAGCCGTACCTCGCCGCGCTCGCCGACGACGAGGTAGGACTGCGCGCGTTGCTCACCGGCGAGGGAGCGGACCCGGTGACGCTGCGCGGCCTGTTAGCGCGGAGCGGTCCGCACACGACGCCGACGCGGATGCTGCTCGCCGCCGAGTGGGCGTTCTCGAACCGCTTCCCGCGCCGCGCGCGCAAGATGATCGCCTGGGGCCGGGCGTTCGCGGAGGAGGTTCAGGCGACGATCGGCGACGGCGTGCTGCTGCATCCCCCCTACCCCTCCGTCGCCCCGCGCCACGGCGGCACGGTCGGGCGCGTCTGGTGGGTGCAGCCGATGGCGGTGCTCAACCTTGCCGCGGTTCCGGTGACGCAGGTCCCGCTCGGGTTGAACAGCGACGGGCTGCCGCTCGGGGTGCAGGTGGCGGCGGGCCCGGGACGCGACCACGTCTCGATCGCGGCGGCGCAGGAGCTGGGGCGGGTGTTCGGCGGCTGGGCGCCGCCGGCCGAGAGCGCTGGGTAGGGTCGGGGAACAACTACGACGGAGGCTTGGGATGGCTGTTCTGGCGGGATCGTCGAGCGCGGAGATCGATGCGCCGATCGAGCAGGTGTGGAAGGCCGTCGAGGACGTCGAGAAGGCGCCCGACTGGCAGGGCGGCATGAAGGACCTGGAGGCGCTCGAGCGCGACGACCAGGGCCGCCCGACACTGGTCGAGACCGAGGCCGACGCCAAGGTGACGACCGTCAAGGCGAAGGTCCGCTTCAGCTACGCGGGACCGACGCGGCTGTCGTGGACGCAGGAGAAGGGCGACCTGAAGTCGATGGACGGCTCGTGGGAGCTCGAGGACCTCGGCGACGGGCGGACACGCGCCACCTACGCCCTCGAGGGTGACACCGGCCGGATGCTCGGGATGCTGATCCGCGGACCCGTCGAGGGCAAGCTGATCGACATGCTCGTCAACGCGCGCGCGGACGAGCTGAAGGGGTATGTGGAGGGCGGAAGCTGAAGGAGGGCGAAGGGGCCGCCGCGGTGGCCGGCCCCTTTGCCTTTCCTCGCGCTGGCTGCGGTGACTAGCCGCGCTGGGCCTTGGCCGCTGCGCGTTTTGCTTGGCGTTTGGCGGCTTTGGTCTGTTTCTTGGTGCACGGGGTCTTCATCTGGACGTCGAAGTCGTGTCGGCGTCCGTTTTGTGCGTCCATGTCGGTCTCTGCGGTGTGGCGTCGTGTGCAGAGGTTGATCTTGGCCCGGCGGGTGCGGGTGACGGCGAGGATGCCGGTGTTGCCGCCCTGGATGTTGAGGTTGAACTGGCTGATCGGCGCGTCTGGGACGTTGGCGAACGTGTTGACCAGCTTGCCGCCCTTGGTCGTCGACGACTCGCCGCGGAGGTTGACGGCGATCTCGCCGCGGAGCGCGACGATGATCATCGGCAGCGTCCGGATCTGGTTGCCGGTCGTGGGGTCTGTGCGGATGTTCTTGACGAAGTACACGTTCCCCGTCAGCGGCTGGTTTAGCAGCGGCGAGACGGCCCTGGCCCGTCCGACGATGCTGCCCTTCGGGCAGTGGTTCTCGAGATCGGGCTTGGTGCCATCGACGAACTCGCACAACGCCTGAGCGTTGTCGGGATCCAAAGCGAGGCTCTTCGGCAGCCGGACGACGGCCTTCTCGATCCCCGCCTCGCCGACACCCTGTTGGGTGACGGTCGCCTTGACACCGGGATGCTTGCCGGTCGTGACCTGCTTGCGACCGGTCAAGCTCAACGCGAGGGTCGGCTTGAACGGCAGAGCGGCGCACCCTGAGGTCTGGAACGGAGTGTCCGCTCCGGCGGTCGATCCGTTGGCGGAGTGGAACTTGCCGCCGACTTGCTTGGCCGAGCAGTCGGAGGGGTTGAGCATGAACCCGGGCCTGTCGATGTTGACGGTCACCGACCGGACGCGTAGCGGGACGCCGTGCCAGATCGTCGGCAACGGATCACTGATCGCCGACACCTGCGCGGTCGAACGATCGACACACACCGATTGGCGGACGACGATGTCACCGAGATCGGTCTCCGGCGTCGTGCCGTCGAACGGTCCGGCGATCACCGGGACGACCACGGCTAGGCCGTAGGGGCAACCCTTGTAGCCCTCGGTCAAAAACGCCTGGCCCTTCTGCTCCAACACGAACGGATTGCCAGAGCCGGCGGTCGCGTCAACCGACCCGATCCGGCTCCCGGCCGGACAAGCGCCCGCCGCAGCCTGGCCGCTAGAGCACAACGGAAGATCCTTGACGCTCGCGAGCAAACCTCTTGGCAGACTGGCGGTCAAGCCGTCGATCCACTGCTCGCCATCCTGGCGCGAGAACCGGAAACTGAACGACCCACTGCCGCGAGCCTTCTGGCTGCTCATCCCGGCAGCGAGCTTCGGCGCGAACCCGAAGCTGCAGTCGCCGGCGTAGTCAGTCGACGTCGACTCCGTCACCGCCGCATTACCCGACCAAGGCGACAACTCCGCCGAAATCGACCGCGGACCACAAGCCTGAGGGGTAGCGAGCACACCACGATCCCCACCGCGCAACTTCACGCTCAACTGGTCGAACGGGAGGCGTGGGTTGTTCTCGAACGTCGCGGTCAACTTCCCCGTCTGGGGGTCGGCGGTCGCCGACCCGGGCAGCTTGACCATGATCCCGAGGTCGTCGTCGCGAGCGACGACGAACAACCGCAGCATCTCACCCGACATCGGATCCGTCGACTTCGGCACACCGAGATACATCGTGCCGCCGATCGCACGATCCACAAGCGGCGAAGTGATCTCCACCGTCCCGAGCTTCGACCCATCCGGACACGTCGGCGCAGACTTCGACCCAACCTGCATCTGGGCGTCCGAGCAGCCCTTCAAGCCCGTCGCACCCGACGGGTTGACCGACATACCCTCCGGGAGATCGACGACGACATCCTTGAGGTGGCTGGTAGCGAGCTCGTCAGGATCCAACAAGCCGTCCTGGGGCAGCGTCACGTCGAAATCGAGACCCGACGCCGAATCACGACCGGTCGACGTCGGTGCGACGGTCGCGTCCGGCTCAAACGGCACCAACTCACAACCAGTGATCGCGGGTGAGGGTGAGCTCACCAGGGGTGAGAACAGTGTTGGCGCCTGCCAAGTCGACATCGTGATCGACGTGGTCAGCGCGACACCTGAGCAGTCGGTCGGGTTGGTGAAGAACGGCTTGCCGCCAGAAGCCTGCGGGATGCCCTCGATCAGCGAGTGGGCGGCTGAGAAGCGCGCGAATTGAGGGATGTTCGGTGAGATCGCGGTCACTCCGTAGTCGTCAGGACGCAACGACGCCATGACGCTCGCTCTGGTGGTCTGGTAGGTGAGCGTTAGCTGGGCGGGATGGCCGGTAGCCGGCTCGGTGTTGAAGAGGTGGCCTTGGCTGCCGAAGCCCGAGTAGCCCACGCCGACGTCCTCGGTGAAACCTAGGATCTGCGGGAAGATCTGGCCGACCAGCGCATCGTTTGAGCAGCGATCCGGCTTGGTCTGCGGGCAGCGCATAGTCACCATCGGATTCCCGACGAAACCGACCGGCAGATCGAGGTCGATCTGCCGCGCGTCACCGACCGGGACGACACCCGTTGCCGCGACACCCTGAAAGGGCTGATCGGTGCTGCCAACGCCCTCGCGGAACTCGCTGTTGAAGAAGAACATCGCGATCGCACGAGCGGGATGACTGCCCGCCTGGGTCGCGGGCTGGCCGTTCTCATCGAACGCACCCGCCCAGAACGCCTCCACACCAGCCTCGGCGGGCTCCGCCGACACCGTCAGCGGCATCGTGTAAGTGTCATTGCCAAGCGGGTCGGCCGGCGCCCCGCCACCCTCCACGGAGATCTCAACGCTCGAGCTCGCAGGCGCCGTCGGTCCCATCGCAACCGGCACCCGCAGCCCCGGCGCGTTGAACCCCGCAGGCACCGAGGCAGTATACGTGCAACTCACGCTGCTCTGACCCGCCCCGGCCGGCAGACACGACCAGCCCAGCCCCGCCGGGGTCGCGGCGGTCGTGATCCCTGCCGGCAACGGCCCGATGTCCAGGGTGATCGTCCCGCTGGTGTTCTGACCACCGACGTTGGTCGCATAGATCCCAAGCACACCCGTCCCGGGGCCGGTCGGCCCCGGGACACCGGCCGGCGGGAGGTGCGTCGGGCCACTCGTCCCGATCACCCGCCACGCCGGCGACGCGGCCTGCGCAACAGACGCAAACGCAAGCGCCGCCAACAACGCGACCACAACCGCAATCGTCGTCGTCGCTGCCACTGTCGCTGTGGGGGTGCGTGTCATGCGGTTCTCGCTTTCGGCGTGAGGTGAGAAGAAACGACGGGCCATCAACGAGACGGTCATCGGGCACCTCCCCCGTTGCGCTTGGTAGGTGGCGCCTTGACCACAACCGACACAACACCCGGACGAGCACCAGTCAACGAGACCGCGACACGCACCCGAAGCTCACCCCTACGGCCAAGCTCGACCAGAGCAGACCGAGACAGCCGCAACGGAACGCTCACGGAGCCCGCCTTACGAGCCCGAGTCGACGACGACCCAACACGCCGTACGCGCTTAGCGATCCTCGCCGTAGCCGCCAGCTTCACGGCACCAGGGCGGTTGACCACAAGCCGCAGCCGCGCGCTGCGACCACTAGCCAGAGCGCGACGGGCCGCAGCGGAGAACCGGCCGACGCTGACCACCGCACGCGCCCCCTGGTCGGCGTCGCCATCACTCGACGGCTTCGATGTCTCCGCATCGCCGCCACCTGAGCCTGGGGCGCCCGGCCCCTGACACGACCCGTCGCTCAACGGATCGCACGGCGTCGGCGGCGCCGGCGGATCGGCAAACCCGCCGCCGACACGTGCGACATAGAAGTCCTGGCGGCCGTCGAAGTCCTGGCCGACAAGCGACTGCGGCGTCGTGAAGAACACGCTGTCCATGTCATCGCTGGCGCCACCCATCCGTACCGCCGACGAACCAGGGGAAGGATCATCGTTATCGGTAGCCGCCAACAGAGAGATCTGGCCGTCATGCCACTCGAACAGACCATGGTCGCTGCCCTCCGGGGCGCCAGGCGCGAGCGGATCGGCCTTGTAGAACAAGACACGACTACCGTCATCGCTGATCACCTTCAAAGGACGCCACGTACCGAGCTCCCACCCTGCAGCCTCCAGGCCGGGCAAAGGCTGCCGAGACGGATTCGGAGCCAACCCGTCACGACGACACGACACACACACGAGCTCGCCCGACCCCGCGCTATAGCGGTAGGCCTCCGTACGCCCACTCGCGTTCTCGCCGGTCAAATTGCCCGTCGACTGGAACAACAGATGGCTGCCGCTCGGAGTGAGGCCAGAACGCCAACCAATAGTGATGTTGGTGTTCAGATAAGACGCCAGCAGCCCAACGTGGCCGCCCCCGCCGCCCCCAATCGCGTCGGTCTCCGGCACTGTCGCGACATACGACAGCGTCCCGGAGTCCCAGAGGTAGAGGTTGTAGCCGCGCGTGCCGGCGAGGTTCTGGGCCTGGGTCTTGCCCTTGCCCGGGACGAGTTGGCCGCGAGCCGCGAAGTACACGCGCGACCCGTCGTCGGAGAGGTTGAGGACTCCGACCACGCCCGCTCCCTGGGTGTTGGCGGGGTCGGAGGCGGCGGAGACGTCGGTCAGCGTGCCGGTCGCGGCCGAGTAGCGATACAGGTCGCAACCCGCCCCGTTCTGCTGGTTGCAGGTGGTCGCCCCGGTGCTGGTGCCGTTGGAGGCGAGCCCGTAGCGGCCGGTGAAGAAGACATGCCCACCGTCCGGAGTGGTCATCTGGTAGCGCGCGTTGTCGTCGTTGGGCGTCGCGGTCTGCGACTGCGACACGTCAACGGTCGTCTCGCCGTCCTCGCGCATGAACACCGCCTCCCGGTCGATGTCGCCGCCCACCTTGCTGATCGCGGTGAAGAACACACGCCGCAGATCCTCAGACACCGCATCCTGGGAACCTTGGTCGCTACCCACTGCGCCGGACATTTGTCCCGGGGGGGCGCCGAGCTTTGCCGGCACCGCCACCTCCGGACCCGACGGCCCCGGAATGACACCCAGGTTCTCCAACCCACTGTCGTCATCCCAGAGATACAAGCCCGAGCCCTGCCCGAGGGCGAAAGCACTGGAGCCGCCACTGAAGTCGACACCCGGGTACTTCAGCATGCTGCTGAAGACCACCCGGTCACAATCGGGAGTGACACCGTGGAAGGTGTACTGATAGAGATCCACGGCTCCAGTCGTAACAGGCGGTAGATTGGTCGGGGCGACACCCGGGACGAGGTCGAGACTGCCGTCGCTGTTGCGGCGATAGATGTTGTAGATCCCGACATCGGCCGACTGCTTGGCTACAGGATCGTCGGTAAGCGCCACCCCCGACAACAAGAACCCACAGCTGTGATCCGGTGCGACGAACACCTCACGCGTCGGGGCAATCGAGGGCGTGTACAAAGGATCATTACCCACCGACGACGGCGACAACTGCGACGAAGCCCAACCACCGGCCTCCCGCTTGGCCATGAAAGCCACCTCACCGCCACTTGTCGACTCAGTAGCACCGAAACCCATCAGATACGCCAACCCACCACCGTCAGAAGACGGTTGCGCGATCACCTGATTATTGAGACCCGTACCAATCCCCGCCACACCGACGGGACCCTTGTCGGCCGGTGAGACGAGCTCGTAGCGGCGGCCTTGGGTGAGTCCGTCTTCGTTGAGCGTCTCGACTGGCTGGTCCGGACCGATGGTGGTTCCATTGGCGTTGGTCGCTACGACGCGGAAGTAGTACTGGGTCGCGGGGTCGAGCCCGGCGACCGTCGCGGGCGTGCGGTACGTCTTCCCGTCCTCGGCCCCCGGCGCCAAGAACAACATCGTCACCACCGGCCAGCGCATCCCGATCCCCGAGGGCTCCTACCTCGTCGCGTACTTCCTTCTCGCCTGCTCGTACG
>CBFGZN010000073.1:0-10928 GCA_965653255.1 uncultured Solirubrobacterales bacterium
GCGGTAGAGGATCTCGCTGAGGCCGCCGACCATGCTGATGCCGGTGAAGCCCGGCAGGTCGCCCTCGGTCTCGAGCCGGCCGGTGTCGTAGATGTAGGCGAAGCCGCGCATCGCGTCGTTGCGAGTCGCCACGGCCTGGGGGCCGGCGGCCAGCACCTCGACGAAGCAGACGCGCGCCACGCCGGGCTCGTAGGCGAGCGCGTTGAGCAGCGCGGTCAGTCCGGCCCGCAACTGGTCGACCCACTCGTCCTGGGCCTCGAATGCCTCGAGCGTCACCGACAGCAGCCGCGCAAGCGCCTGCTGGTAGGCGGCGATGAAGCAGTGCTCCTTGTCCTCGAAGTGCTCGTAGAAGGTCTTGCGCGAGACGCCTGCGTGCGCGATCACGTCTGCGACACGGGCGGCTTGGTAGCCGTCGCGGCCGACGGCGTCGGTCATCGCGGCGAGGATGCGGCTGCGCTGCGACTCGGCTACCTGCTCTGGGGCAAGGCCGTGGCGGCCACCCGGAATCTGGTCCGGCCGGCGCCGGGTCGGCCGGCGCGGCGTGTCGCCGCTACCCGCTCGGGCACCCTTTCTAGCGGCCATTGCGATTCTTCGGGAAGGCGGTAGCCACGACAACAGTCTAACGCCGTCGAACACCCTGTGGGTATCCAAATGGTACGCATTCGTCTCTGGCGTTCCGCTTTGCAGAGCGGAACTGCTAGTTCTACGTCTTCATCAGCACCAGCGGCGTGATCTGGCTCGCGACGATCTGCTCGGCCAGGTCGGGCAGGTGCTCGGTCTCGCCGCGGTCGATCGGCGCGTAGATCAGCTCGTGTACCCCGCCGATCAGTCCGCGGGCGGAGAGCCGCGAGAGCTGCTCGTCGCCGCGCAGCTCGTTGAGCGCGCCCTCCATCAACCCAGCGAGGCGCTCCATCGTCTCCGCGCGCCGTGCGCGTGCCGCCGGACCGGCCGCCAGCACCTCGACGATGCACATCCGCGCGACATCGGGTTCGTCAGCGCAGAACTGGAGGAACCCGCGCAGGCCGCGCTCGATCTTCTCCTCCGGCGTCTCGCCCTGCTGGTAGGCCTCTACCGCCAGGCCCAGTGCGTAGTCGATCGCCTCGTCATATGCCGCAAGGAAGCAATCCTCCTTGTCCTCGAACAGCTCGTAGTAGGTGCGGCGCGAGAGGCCCGCGCGTCCCAACAGGCGGCGGACGGTGGTCTCCTGGTAGCCGTACTCGGCCACCGTCTTGGCCATCGCGCGCATCAATCGGTCGCGCTGGATCTTCGTCACCACGGGGCGCGGAATCCCATGCGGGCCGCCGGTCAGCTTGATGTTCGCTTGGTCCCACATACCCCACCACCATAGACGCCAAGTTCTCTCGACGCAACCATAAATTTTGAGTTTCTAGGAACGACGACGTTCTCTGGTCGGTGTACGGATGGCGGTTGCCGGGCGTGGAAATGGCTTTGCAGAGGCGCCCGGGGAGCGGCCTCGGGGTTTTCGAAGCAGAACCAGCCTGGGGGCATAGCCAGACACCGACAGGTATCTGTATGCCGAATGGGCCTAGGCTGCGGAGGCCACGGCGACGGCGGGCTCACGGCCGTCGATCTGCTGCTCGACGGTCGTGAACCAGAGGCTGCGCAGCTCGTCGAGAAGTGCCGGCAGCTGCTCGGCCTCGCCACGGGCGACGCGTGTGTAGATCAGCTCGGTAGTGCCAAGGACGATCAGCTCCGCGGCGAGCGGGGGCATCGGTTCGCCGTGGGTCAGACGCAGGCCCTCGACATAGTTCGTGAACTGGTCGAGGGCGCTGTCGCGACGGGCACGCGCGGCCGGGCCGGCTACGAGCACCTCTACGAGGCAGGTGCGCGCCAGCGCCGGCTCGAGCGAGAAGAACATCAGCACCCCGCTGAAGAGCGCGTCGAGCTGGTCCTGCCAAGCGTCCTTGCCAAGCGCCAGCGTGCGCGTGGCGACGGAGCGCTTCGCCGTGCGCGTCACACGCGCGAGCATCCGGTCGTAGACCGCGACGTAGCAGTGCTCGAGGCTGCGGAAGTGGTCGTAGAAGCGCTGGGGCGCGATCCCGGCTTCGCGAGCGACGCCATCAGGGCTCGTGCCGGCCCAGCCGCGCTCCGATACCACGCGCGTCAGCGCATGGCACAGTGCATCCCTTTCTAGCGCTGCGATCCCGCTTTCCATCCGTGACGCTCCGCTCGTCATCGGCGTTACCCCTGCTAGGCGACGCGAGCATAACGCCGCTGGACGCTCCTGGCTATGGGGTGGTGTTAAGGATCGCCGCGGCCTGGCCCGAGTAAGGATCGCGGCGGAGGGCCTGCTCGGCGGCCGCGACCGCGGCGGCTGAGTCACCCCGATCGAGCTGAAGCGTCGCGATGCGCAGCCACGGCTCGGGATCGCGTGATCGGTCGTGAGCTGCTCGGCGGAGGCTGACGATCGCCTCGCGCGGACGGTTGATCGCGACTAGTGCGTCGGCGGCGGCGTAGAACGGTTCGACCGAGTGGGGATCGAGATCGCGGGCGTCCGCGGCCTCGCGCAGCGCGGCCACCGGGTCGCCCGCGGCGCTCAGCTCGTAGCTGCGCGCCACCGCACGGTCGGCGGCGACGGGCTGCCAGATTGCCCACCCGCAGATCAGGGCGACCGACGCGACCGCGACGCAGACGGCCAGGCGCGCCAGCGGCGGCTGGGGCCGTGTGACTGCGACGGATTCGGGCGACGACGCGGAGCGCACCAGCGGGCCGCGGCCGGCGACGAATCCGGCGGCGACCAGCGCCATCGCCGTCAGACCGGGCACGAACCAGGTCCAGTCGGTAGCCGACTGGACTCCATAGACGATTGCCGCCAAGCCGAGAGCCGCGAGCGCGCTTCGCTCGTCGGTCCACGGCGGGCGGTTCGCTTCCAGCGGTCGCCACCAGCGTCGCGGCTGCAGGCCGGTGGCCCGTGCCGCCGCCACGAGCCATGCCACGAGCAGCAGCAAGGCGGCGGCTCCCCCGAGCAGCCCGAGGTCGCTCAGGGTCTGGGGAGCGAAACCGTGTGCCCGCCGAGCGCCGCCCGCGCCGTCGCGGTGCACGAGTCGCGCTAGCTCGAACGAGCCGGCGCCGAGTCCGTCGAGTGGCCGCTCGTCGAATGCGTCGAACGCCTCGCGCCAGTACCCGAACCGCTCCGATGCCACCGACCCGAGTCGCCCGCCGCCGGTTGGCGGCGCGGCGCTGTCGCTGGTCAGCTCGTCGACGCGGTCGGAGATCGTGCCGGTCAGGCCGCGCTCGCTGGTGGCGACCGACGTCGCCAAGGCGAGCGGGACGAGCGCCACGACGACCGCCACCGCCGCGCCGGCGCGGAAACGCGTTTGCAGCGATGGCTGGTGGCGGGCTCGAACGGCCTCGACGAGGACTCCGACGGCAGATAGCACTACGACTAGCGCGACTAGCAGCAAGCCGAAGTCATCCGCGACCGCCTCGCGTGCAGAGAGCGGCTGCAGGCCGATCCGGAACGGGTCCTTCGACAGCGCCCACGCAATCACCGGGGCGGCCGCGACGCCCGCCGTGATCAGCACGACGAGACTGCGCAGTCGCAGCGGCACGAGCACGAGCCAGAGCGCGCAGCCGACCAGGGCTCCCGCCAGGGCGCCGCGCGACTGGGCGATCAGCAGGGTCGCGATCAGCAGTCCGGTGGCAGGGAATGCCAGCACGCGACCGACCGTGCTGCCCGTCCGCCGGGCGCCAAGCCAGAGTGCGGGAACGAGCCCCACCGCCGCGACGCCGGCAAGCGCGTTCCAGTAGTCGAACGGTTGGCCGATGCGGCCGGAGAGCGCCAGCTCCTCGAACGATGCCGGCCAGACGCGGGTGGCCAGGCCGTAGGCGCAGATCGCAACCGCGGCGAGCAGGATGCCGCGGGCAACGGACACTGCACCTGTGGGCGCCAGGCGCGCGATCGCGATCCCGCCGGCGAAGGTCATGAGATAGGCGAACGTGCGACCGGCCTCGACAGAGGAGAGATCCGGTGCGATCGACCAGCCAACCGAGAAGGCGGTAATCGCCGCGAGCAGTGCGAACGCTGCGAGTGCCGTACCGCCGTCGAGGCGCCCGCGGCGACCGAAGACGACCGCCGCGCAGACCAGGGCGGCGCCGGCTGCGATCAGCAGCAGCTCGACGACGGCGGTGCGCTCGAGTGCACTGCCACCACGTGCGCCCAAGGCGACGCCGAGCAGCGCTGCGGCGAGTGCCGCGCTGGCAACAGACGGTTTAGCTGTTGCCGAAGGGAGGCGCGACACGGCGAAGCGCATTCGCGAAGGCTGGGTTGCGCTTGGCGGCGTACCAGACGCCACCACCGATGCCTGCGCAGAGCAACGCGACGATCGCGAGTACCAGCGGTAGCGAGGGGCCTCCAGAGTCGCTGCCGCCTGCAGCCGTCGCGGCATCGTCCTGGATGAGCTCGTCACTGACGGCTGCGATCTCCTGGTTGCGCTGCTTCTGCTTCTGCTTGGCCTTCTTGGCGGCGACCGCCTTCTCCGCTGGAGTTACGACACCGTCGCCGTCGATGTCGGCGGCGCTCGCTCCTGGCCCGTCGCCGTCGTCGGAGTTATTCGACGCGTCGGCCTTCGCCATCGCCGCCAGCGCTGCGGTGATCATCTGCCGGCACGTGCCGTACTCGGCGAGGTCCGCTTGGATCTGGGTCAGCGCTGCTCGAAGGTCGGCCTCCGAGTGCTTCTGCTCGAAGACGTCGCTGTCGGCGCAGTCCTGCTCGACGGCGAGCACGCTCGCGCTGGCCTGCGCGGGCATGAGGATCGCCAGAGCGACGAGGGCGGTGGGCAGCAGTAGCTGTCGGATTGTTCTCTTCATGGCATGTGGAGATTCAGGACGTATGGCACACCTACGCCGCTACGTTCCTGCTCGCCGAAGCGTGTGAGGCTAGCAATCGTTCCCGCTGCTACCGCATTCCACACCTGCGGCTGCCAGTGCCTGGCCCATGCCCGCTGCCCAGGCGGCAGGCGTATAGGCAGAGGCGTCCGCGCGGGCGGTTCCTCCCAACTTGGTTCGCAGCTCGTTGTCAGCGGCCAGGGCTCGCAGCCGCGTCGCGAGCGCGTCGGGGTCGCCGGCCGGGACCACGAAGCCATTGCGCCCGTCGCGCACCAGCCCCCCGGCCGCCGCGCCGACGGCGTCCGAAGCGACGACCGGCGTGCGTTGCAGCATCGACTCATTGACGACTAGACCCCACGGCTCGCGAAACGATGCGGTGTGGATCGACGGAAGGACGAGCACGTCAGCGGCGGCGTAGAGCGCGGGGAGGGCGTCTGGACCGACCTGGCCCAGCAGGCTCGCTTCCGGCAGCGAATCCGCGATGTGCTGCTCGAGCGGTCCCTCGCCGGCCAGGGCGAGCCGTGCGCCGGCGCCCAGGTCGGCGCGCCGCCAGGCCTCGATCAGCGTCTCGATTCCCTTCTCGCCGACCAGGCGGCCGACGTAGAGGACGAGCAGCTCGGCGTCGCCCACGGTGCGTTTGCGGGCGGCATCGCGTTCGGCCTCGGCGACCGGCGCTCCGAAGTGGTCGACGTCGACGGCCTGTGGTGCGATCACCACGCCGCCGTCGCTGCCGCGGTAGCGCTCGACGTAGCGGCTGACGTGCGGGCCGTAGGTGGCGACTACGTCGGCGGCACGGTAGAGGTGGCGGGTCGGCAGGAAGGACAGGGCGTGCGCGGGTGTGCGCGGGTGTGCCCAGATCGTCGCCCAGAGCACGAATGGGATTCGACGCGCACGTGCGGCCGCGTAGGCGCCCGGGAGCGCGATCCGCCCGTCGAGTCCGGCGATCACCGCGCGATAGCGGCCCGAGGCCGCAAGCCGCACAGCGCCGGCCTCCGAGGTGCGGTGGACGGTCAGCCCCGGGATCGGCGGGCCGGCGTGCTTGTGGGCGATTACCTCGACGTTCTGGGCCTCGTTCAGCAGCCGGAACGGTTCGCGCCGGTAGGGCGAGACGATGCCGGTGAGCAGGCAGGCTGGGCGAGGGTCGGCCGACATGCCCGGCGGAACATAGCCCGGCTGCGTACTCTGCGCCCGTGGCGACTGTCGACATCGCGATCGTCTCGCTCGGGACGACGATGGGTTGGCGTCGTGGCGACGAGGCGCTCGCCGAGCACATCGAGGCCGCCGGAGCGAGCTGCGAGTTGCGCCCGATGCGGCTGGGCGCCGCCCGCCAGCTCCAACGCTCGATGGCGCTCACCGATGTCGTCCAGGCGCTGGCCTCGCGCCGCGCGGCGCACGACGTCGACGCGCGTGCGGTCGTCTACTCGAGCATCACCGCCGCGCTGCTGCAGCCGTTCCGTCGCCCGCACGCCGTCCGCTTTGACACGATCGCCGCGCTCAGCCGACCTGGGATCGGCGGCGCCTGGCAGCGGCGCCGCGAGCGTACGGTGCTGGGGCGTGCGGACCTGCTGCTGCCTTGGAGCGAGGCGGCGGCGGACGCCGCGCTGGAGTCGGCCAGTCCGAGACGGCCCGACGTGATCGTGCTGCCATGCGTCGTCAGCGTTGGCGACGCGGAGAAGGTCGACGCGCCGGACGCGACCGCCTATGCGGCGAATCCGGAGAAGCGTGGGCTCGACGTGCTCTGCGAGGCGTGGAGCGCGGGCGCTCCGGACGGCGCCCGGCTGGTGGTCGGCGGGATCGAACGCGACGAGGCCTTGCGCTGGCTCGCGCGGAAGGGCGTCGCCGAGCCGCGCGGCGTCGAGTTTGCGGGGGCTGTGCCGCGCGAGCGCTGGACCTCGCTGGTCGCCGGGTCGCGCGTCTACGTCAGCGCCGCTCGCTATGAGGACTGGGGCGTCGCTCAGATGGAGGCGCTTGCTGCTGGGACCCCGCTGGTGACGGTCCCGACACCAGGACCGAACGTCGCCCTGCCGATCGCCCGCCAGCTCGCGCCGGAGCTGGTCGCGGCCGATGCAACGGCGCCCGCGCTTGCCACTTCGCTCCGCGCTGGCCTTGCCCTCGGTGAAGCGACCCGCGCCGACTACGCCGCCGTGGTTTGCCGCCTGCTCGAGCGCTACTCCGATGCGGCGCTGCGCAAGGTAGTGGCCGAGCGCGTCGTACCCGCCCTCTTGGGGTGATATGCACGACATACGTGCATATCGCCGCAACAGTTGTCGACGCCTAGGCCAGTAGCCGTTCGTAGATCGCCGTCCAGCGGTCGCGGATCGCGTCGTAGCCGTAGCGGTCACGGGCGCGGGCGGCGAGAGCGGGGCCGTCGAAGTCACGCGCGAGGGCGGTGCGGATCGCGGCTGCGAGTGCTGGCGGGTCGGCGGGCGGGACGATCTCGCCAGCTGCATCGTCGACGAGCTCCGGCACTCCGCCGACGCGCGTCGTCACCGCCGGTAGCCCACTTGCCTGCGCCTCGATCAGGACGACTGGGAGATTCTCGGCGAGGCTCGGCAGGACGAAGAGGTCGGCGTCGCGCATCAGCTCGGCGACCTCCTGCTTCGACCGCTCGCCGAGAAAGCGGACGCGGTCGCCGAGATCGAGCGTCCTGACCTGGCGTTTGAGATCAGCACGCAGCTCGCCGTCGCCGACGACGTCGAGCGTGACTTGGGGGAGGTCGGTCAGCGCTTCGAGCAGATAGCGGTGGCCCTTCTTCTCGGCGAGCGCGGCGATGTTGAGCAGTCGCCCGTCGCCGGGGCGCCGCTCGCTGCTTGGCGCGAACGTCTCGGTGTCGACGACGTTCGGCACGACCTCGAACGTCGCCCGCGGTGCGAGCTCGCGCAGATGTCCGGCCAGCTCTTCGCTGACGGGCGCCACGAGGGCGGCATGCTCGAACGACCACTTGGCGATCAGGCGGTCGTAGCCGCTGACGAGGCCGCGCTGGAAGCCCGTGTAGTGCTCGGTGATCACCACCGGCGCTCGGCCCAGGTGGCCGAGCGCGAGCGCCGGTGGGGCCGCCTCGAAGACGTGGGCGTGGACAACGTCCGGCCGCCAGCCCTCGCGTCGCAGGCGACGCCAGGCGGCGAGCATGCCGAGCAGCTGGCAGCCCATCGCGGCCGGGCGGAGGAATGGGCGGCGGTAGCGGACGCGCAGCGTGCGGATGCCGTCCTCGACGGCGTCCTCGAGCCGGAAGATCGCGAAGTCGGGTCGCGGCGTGGCGAGCGAGGCGAGGACGACGACGTCGTGCTCGGTGGCGAGCGCGCGCGCGTGCTCGCGGCAGAAGGCGCCGAACACCGGCCGATCCGGCCACGGGTACCACTTCGGCACGACGAGCAGCTTCAACCGCTTCACGACGGCAGCCGCCTGATCGTCTCCAGTGTTTGCTGCGCCTCCTCGGCGGTCACGTAGGGCCGCCCGGCAAGGAAGTGGCGCGCCTCCTCGATCGCCTCGGCGTGGGTGTAGGTCGTGGCGACCTTCTGCGACTCGTGGCGGACCGGCAGCGAGTCGAGGATGCCGAGCCGCCAGCCCCGCTCGCGTGCAAGCGCGCCCCAGTGGTTGTCGAGCCCCCAGCCGAAGCGCAGCTCCGGGAACGGTGTCAGCTCGGTCGCGGCGCGGCGCGAGAAGATCGTCACCGGGCCGATCTCCACATAGGCGGTGCGACGGGCGAGCGAGAACGGACGCCGTCGCGTCACTCGCCAGGCGGCATGGCTGCGCATCGTCTGCGCCGGCTGGGCGATGTCGAGCCCCAGCCGCTCGCAGAGCGCCAGCGCGCGGTCGAGGAAGCGCGGCGCCAGCTCGACGTCGTCGTCGGAGACGATCAGCCAGTCGAAGCCGGCGAGCGGCGGGGCCGCAGCGAGCAGCCGGTTGAGGTTCTCGAACTTGCCGCCGCTCAGCTCGCTGAGAACCGTCCCAGAGGCGAGCGCCGCATCGGCTGAGCCCGTAGCGCCGAACGCGAACGTGACTTCATGATGCCTGGAGTCCAGGCGCGGCGCGGCGCGTGGAAGCAACGACCCAGGGCGGTAGATCGACAGCACGAGAACGCGCTGACGCGCCTGTTTGGCGGCCAGACGATCGAGCCGGGGACCGTTCAGCGCCGCCAGGCCGGCCAGGTTGAACGTCCAGTCCGCGGAGGTACGCGTGACAGTCAGTCGCTTGCCGGCGACGGTGCCCGACTCGCCGGAGAGGAAGCGCGCGGGGTCCGGGAGCGGATCGTTCATCGCCCGCGCAACGTCTCGACCAGACGTCCGGTCGAGTGGGCGCCCATGATCAGGCCCTGCGCGCAACGACGGCGAGCCGTGTGCCAGCCCGCGCCGACCAGATCGCGCAGCTCGCGCCGCAGCGGATGCGCCGTTCCCTTGCGGCGGTCGTTGCGTACCGCCGCGCGACCGCGGCGGTACTCCGCACGCGCGAGTGAGCGCAGCCGGGCATCGTCGCCGGCGCGGCGGTGGTCGAGCCCGGCGGCGGCGAGGTAGGCGACGCGCCCGCCGTTGGCGTGCAGACGGATCAGCCACTCCTCCTCGTCGCCGTAGATCGGTATCTCCTCGTCGAATCCGCCGATTCGCTCGATCGCGCTCCGCCGCACCGCCATGTTGGCGCTCCAGACGAAGTCGGCCTCGCGGTCTTGCGGACCGAGGTCGAGGGTCGTCACCGGCGCGGGCTCACGTCCGCAGAAGTGCGGCGCCGGCCCCTCGAGGCTGGCGCGAATCGGGCCTCCGACGGCCTCCGCCCATGGATGGCGTTCGGCGCCGTCGGAGAGCGCGCCAACCCACCCAGGTGGCACGCGCACGTCGTCGTCGATCAGCGCGATCAGCGGCGCGCGCGCAACGTCGATGCCGGTGTTGCGAGCGGCGTTCGGACCGCGGGAGCGCTCGTGGCGCTCGTAGCCGACGCCGGCACGCTGGGCGACCGCCGCCGTCGTGTCGTCGGAGCCGTCGTCTACGACGATCACCTCGTAAGGCACCCCCGATGACTGCTCGGCAAGTGAGGCAAGCGTGACCTCTAGATACCCGGCGCGGTTGCGGGTAGGCACCACGACGGAGACGGCCGGCTCGGTCATCGCGTCGGTAGGTTAGCTGCGGTGTCCGTAGGCCCGCGCGTGCTCGTAGTGCACAACCGTTACCGAATAGAGGGTGGCGAGGAGCGCTCGGTGGAATTGCAGCTGCGGGCGCTCGAGGCGGCTGGGGTCGAGCACGCCGTGTTCGAGCGGCGGTCGGGCGACATCGGTCGAGCCGGGGCCGCGCTAGCCCTGCTGCGGGGTGGCGCCGATCCAGAAGAGCTCGCGGATGCGGTGCGTCTGCTGACGGGCTCCGGAGCGGGAGCCGCTCCCACCGTCGTCCACGCCCACAACACGGTTCCACTGATCGGGGCCGCCGGCCTCGCGGCCGCGCGCGGCGCCGGCGCGCGGGTAGTGCTCCATCTCCACAACGTGCGGATCTTCTGCGCGACCGGCTTCGGCGAGCGCGACGGCGCGCCCTGTCAGCGCTGCCGCGGTCGCAACACACTGCCCGGGCTGGCGCTCAACTGTCGCCGGTCGCTACCCGAGGCGGCGGTCTACGCGACCGCGCTGTCGCTGCATCAGTCGCGGCTGATGCGGACAGTCGACCGCTTCGTCACTCCGAGTGCCGCTGCCCGTGACGAGCTTGTGGCGCGCGGCCTGCCACGCGGGCGCGTCGACGTGCTGCGGCACTACCTGCCGGCCGATGCGTTCAGCGAGCGCTCCGCGGCGGGGACGGGCGGCTACGCGCTCGTCGCGTCGCGTCTGTCGCCCGAGAAGGGAATCGAGGACGCGCTGCGCGCCTGCCTCGACGCTGGCGTCCCGTTGCGGATCGCCGGCGAGGGGCCCGAGCGGGCACGGCTCGAGGAGCTCGCCTGGGAGGCGGGGATCGCCGGTGACGTCACCTTCCTCGGTCGGTTGTCCGCCACCGACGTCCGTCGTGAGCTCACGGGCGCCGCAATGGTCCTGATGCCGTCGCGCTACCACGAGTTCTCGCCCTACTCGGCGCTCGAGGCGATGGCCGCTGGAGTTCCGGTCGTGGCGACCG
>CBFGZN010000074.1:0-10771 GCA_965653255.1 uncultured Solirubrobacterales bacterium
TACCAATCAAGCGTTCGTAGCTCAATCGGTACATGGGTAGTCCACGGGGTTACCCAGGTCTCGAATGCCAGCCTTCAAGCCGACTTCGTGTCGGTGGCGGGATGTCCTCACGGACCGTTCGTTTCCTGGCGCCCAATCCGGCCTATCTAAGAGCAGCGGCCTTTCAAGCCGCAGATACGGGTTCGAGTCCCGTCGGGCGCACTAGCCATTTCAGCGACAGCCGTTCGGATCGACGTGCCAAGCAATCCATACGTATTCACACTCAGCGCCAGCTCCGGCGGCGACCGCAGCCTCACCACCCTGCGAGGCCATGCGATCGCCGACGCCTACGTGCGGTTTCGCCGGATGGCGGGCGCCGACGTGCTCTTCGAGCCCGACGTGGACGCGGCGACGGTCGAGCGCTGGGGACAGTGGCTGATCGAGCAACTCGAGTCCAACGGCCAGATCTACCAGCGCAGCGGCGAGGGGTGGCGCCTGCGCAGCGGCAAGCTGCACGAGGAGAGCGAGCGGCGGCTCGACGAGCTGAACGGCTGGGGCGACAAGGCACTCGCCGGTCAGCGGGAGCTGCTCGAGCACGTCGACGATCCGGGCGATTCGGGCGACGAGCTGGAGCAGAGCCTGTCGAAGCTCGCCGCCGCGGGCTGGAACGTCGACTCCAAGAAGGACAAGGGGCCGCCGACCGTCTACTTCGCCGCCGGCGACCTGCCGCTGGCGACGGGCGACGACTGGCGTGCGGCCGGTTCGCTCCACCCCCGCTTCGCCGCCGCCTTGGCGCTGCTCGTCGCGACCTTGCCGCCCGACGCGCGCGACGGCGATCCGCAGGCGCGGGCCGCCGATCTAGCGACCCATCTGCCGGCACTGGCGGTCGTGGGTGACGACACGAACGGCGCGTTGCTCGACCTGCGCACGGTCGCCAAGGCGCTGCGCGACGCAGGCGGGCTCGAGCTGACCGACGGCGAGCCGGTTGGTCCTGCGCTTCCGCACGGTGGGGTCAAGCTGCGCGCGGTCAAGCGCAAGCGCGCCGCGGCGACGAACGGGGCCGCTGCGGAGCCGCCAAGCGCCACCCCGGATCCCAGCGATCCCGACGCGCTGATAGCTGCCTACGGCGACGACGTCGTGCGCTTCGCGCTACTCCACACCGCGGCCCCGGCGAAGCGATTCGCCGCCACCGACGACATCCTCGGCTACGTCGCCGCGTTCCTTGCCGATCTGCGCGCGTTCGCCGCGTCGCGTCTCGACAGTGCGTCGTCCGGCACTCAGATCGACGCCTCCGACGGACTGCGGCGGCGGCTCGCGGGCTGGTGCGACATCGCTGTTGCTCGGAGCGCCGAGAACTACGAGCAGATCGCCCCGCACCTCGCCACCCGCAACGCGATCAGGCTGTTTGCGCGCATCGAGGATTTCGACCGCCGCGCGAATGCGGATCGCGGCGAGCAGGATTCCGACCGCGAGGCAGTTGGGATCGCACTCGCGGTGCTCGCCCGGCTGCTGGCACCACTCGCGCCGGTGGTCGCCGGCGAGCTATGGCAGAGCGCGGGCCAGGGCGGCGCGGTGGACGACGCCTGGCCCAGCCTTCAGCGCGAGCCGGCCGCCGCCTGACTCGCGCCGGAAACCACAGGGCCCCGGCGCTGGCGCCGGGGCCCTATGTACTCCAGGCGAGGAAATTTTTGTGAAGGGGCGGCGCCGAGGGCCTCCCCACCCATGCCGTTATGAGGCGTCGCGGCCCCGGGCGAGAGTCGGGGAGCTGACGCGACGGCACAGCCGATCTACGTGCTGTCGGAAGCACCCGGAGTCGGCGGCCTTTCACACCGCGGCTCGGCGCCGCGACCGCATCCAGATACTCGAGCTACGTAGATCTTCTCCACTTCCCCTTCCCTCCTTAGGGGGAGCAATGACCAGGAACCCTCCCGGAATTGCAGACACGAACTTACCGGCCAGCCGAGCAGGCGTCAAGCGATCCCGGCGCGATCGGCCGCATGTTCTGCCACAGTGCCCTCGTGGCGCCCTCGTGGCGACAAGCAGCCGCCATCGCGGCATGCGCGATGACCGCGACGACGCTGTCGATGACGGCGGTCGCCGACGCCGGCTGCGGTAAGACACGGCACTTCGCTTCGACCGCCGACGCAGGGATGGACCAAGCGCCGCTGGCGATCGGCGATTCGGTGCTGCTCGGCGCGGCAGAGGAGACCGCCGCGATCGGTTACGACGTCGACGTGCGCGGCTGTCGTCAGATGACGGAGGGGTTGGATGTGCTGCGCAAGCATGCGCGCGTCGAAGGCCTGCCACGCGTGGTCGTGATTGCGCTCGGGTCGAACTCTTCGATCAGCCGCGCCGAGGTACGGACTGCGTTGCGGATCCTCGGGCCCGACCGCATCCTCGGCCTGGTCACGCCACGCGAGGTACGCGGAACGCCATACACCGACGCCGCGACCCTGCGCGCCGCCGCCTCCAGCTGGCCGCGCCGGATCGCACTCGTCGACTGGGTCAGGCACACCAAGCGCCACAAAGGCATGACCTACTCGGACGGCATTCACCTGACCAACGCCGGTCAACGCGCGCTGGCGAACCTGCTGAAGGCCCCCTTGGCGCGGGTCGCTCCCGACGCCACGCCCCCATCCGGCGGCACCGAGGGCGGCGGCGCAACCGCACCATGAGCGACCTCGACGCGCTGGCGGTGGGCCGTCCAGCGCCCAGATCGCGCCAGCCGCGAAGCTGGCTCGCCGCGACGCTCGCGCTGCTCACGGCGACTGCCGCCTGCTGCCTGCTCCCGCCCGTCGCTAGCGCCACCGTGCTCGTCGTCGGCGACAGCCTGGGCGTCGGCACCGACGGGCCGTTGCGTGCCGCGCTGCCCGAGGCAGAGATCCAGTCCGACAACGAGATCGGCCGGCCGAGCGTCGCGGGAGTCTCGGTGCTGAGCAGTCTGCTCGGCCCAGAGCACGACACCGTCGTCTTCGACCTGGGCACCAACGACGGCAATGCGGCGGTGTCGGTCACCGCGGGCAGTCTGGCCGCCGCCCGTCAGCTGGCCGGCGACCGCTGCCTGGTGATTGCGACGCTCAACCGCCCGCCGCTCGCCGGCATCCCGATCGACGGTCAGAACTCGATGATCCGCGACTTCGCCGCCTCGACACCGAACGTCGTCCTGGTCGAGTGGAACGACGCCGCGGCCGGAACGCCGGGGATCCTGCAGGCCGACGGCGTCCACGCGACCAGCGCCGGCTACGCCTACCGCGGCGCCCTCTTCGCCGACGCGATCCGCAGCTGCCTCGGCGGCGGAGGCGGCGGCGATATCGCCCCACCGCCCGACGGACGCCAGGCCTCGTCGACCGATCGGCCCGCCAACGCCCGCCGCGCGCAGCCGAGCGGACCGTCTCTACAGGAGCGTGCCGCCACCGCCCTCGGCGACCGCCTCGCGGCCAACGGCGGCCCAATCGACATCGCCCGCCACGGCGCCGCCCTCTTCTCAGCCGCCGCAACCAGCCTCGGTCAGGTCCTCACCCCCCGCGGCCCCGAGCCCGTGCTCGGCGCCGACTAGCCGCCTACACACGATCCTCGTCGTTTGCACGGGCCATAACCAGTACAAACGACGAACTGCGTCTCGCATCTACTTGCGCGTGTTCTCAAGGCGTCGAGCGACATCGCTCAGCGTCGCGCGGACGCGGGAGCGCTCGTAGCGAATCTGCCCGTGGGTGAAGCGCAGAGGCGTCAGTCCCGCGCGGGCATGAGTCTGGTCACGGAGACGATCGCGCGCCTGCGCGGCCGGCGTGCGGTGGTAGCGCAACCCGTCCGTTTCGACGACCAGTCCCAAGCCGGGCCAATAGAAGTCGACTTCGAATCCGTTTACGTACTTGCTGGTGAGTGGACGCGGCAGACCCGCAGCACTAGCGAGCGGCAGGAACCAGCGCTCCAGCTCTGATGCGGTAAAGGTGAACGTCCGCCGGTCGAGGACGCTACGAAGAGTCTTGACGCCGGGGCGGCCGGCGAAATCCTCGAGTGCTGCTCGCAGTCGCTCCGGGTTGGTGAGGTCGCGCTTGTCGGCGGCGTTGATCGCGGCCTCGAGCTGACCGCGTCTGAGGCGCGCCGCCAAGTCGAGCAACGTGCGATGAACGGTGGTGACCGGCACGCCTTCATGCGTGGTCCGCTCGGATGAGGGCAGCGTCCGCTGGTAGATCGCAATGCTGGGCCGGCGGCGACGGACGTGGAGCGGCACCGTCACCTCTACCTGTCGCTCCCGCTCGCGGATCCCCCACAGTGAGCGGCGCTGTCGTGGCTGACGACCGCCCCCGTGCCACAGCTCATCGCGGATGCGATCCAGACGCCGTGACGTGACAGCTCAGGTCGCCCCACTGCGTAGATCCCGCGTTGTATGGGGTGCAGGCGGCCCACGGCCAGTCGATGCGCGATGGCCGCGGCGCTGTATCCGCGCGCGAGAAGCTGCTCGCGAGAGACCACACCGTGCTGGCGCTCGACCAGCTTCCAGAGGTCTCTCGAACGATGTTCGTCGTTTGTACGGGCCACCACCTATACAAGGGTGGATCTGAGTGAATGAGCCCCCCTGAGTAACCTCAACCCATGAGCGTTGCGAGCAATGAGCAGGTGGCGCTGGACGCCACCCCGAAGCAGCTCTACATCGGCGGCGAGTGGCGCGACGCAAGCGGTGGGGCGACGCTGCCGGTGGAGGACCCCGCGACCGGCCACACGCTCTGTGAGATCGCCGACGCGACGCCGGACGACGCCGCCGCCGCGCTTGATGCCGCATGCGCCGCACAGCCCGCTTGGGCCGCCCATCCGCCGCGCGAGCGTGGGGAGATCCTGCGCCGCGCCTACGAGGAGATGACCGAGCGCGCCGACGAGCTGGCGCTGCTGATGACGCTCGAGATGGGCAAGGCGCTCGCCGAGTCGAAGGCGGAGATCGCCTACGCGTCGGAGTTCTTCCGCTGGAACGCCGAGGAGGCGGTGCGGATCGACGGGCGCTACGCGACGGCGCCGAACGGCGCCGGACGGCTGCTGACGATGAAGCAGCCGGTCGGACCCTGCCTGCTGATCACCCCGTGGAACTTTCCGACGGCGATGGGGACGCGCAAGATCGGTCCGGCGATCGCCGCGGGCTGCACGATGGTCGTCAAGCCGGCGAAGCTGACGCCGCTGTCGATGCTGGCGCTCGCGCAGATCCTCGAGAACGCGGGACTGCCGAAGGGCGTGCTGAACGTCGTGACGGCCAAGTCGGCGAGCGACGTCACCGGCCCGCTGATCGAGGACCCGCGCCTACGCAAGATCTCCTTCACCGGATCGACCGAGGTCGGCCGCAAGCTGATCGAGCAGTCGGCGCCGAACGTCCTGAAGCTGTCGATGGAGCTTGGCGGCAACGCCCCGTTCCTCGTCTTCGAGGACGCCGATCTCGACGCCGCCGTCGAGGGCGCGATGGTCGCCAAGCTGCGCAACATCGGCGAGGCCTGCACCGCCGCCAACCGCTTCCACGTCGCGGCGCCGGTCGCCGACGAATTCGCCGATCGGCTCGCGGCGGCGATGCGCGAGCTCAACGTCGGCCGCGGCACCGAGGACGGCGTCGACATCGGTCCGCTCGTCGACAACGACACTCGCGACAAGGTGACCGAGCTCGTCAACGACGCGATCTCGAACGGCGCCCAGGCGCTGATCGGCGGCATCGACGTGCGCAGCGGCGGCCACGACAGCATGGCCGACGGTGACGCCGACGACGGAGCCGCCGGCCGCCTCGACGGCGCGGGCCACTTCTACGCGCCGACCGTCCTGAAGGGCGTTGCGCCCGGCTCGCGCGTCCTCTCCGAGGAGATCTTCGGCCCGGTCGCCCCCGTGATCGCCTTCGACTCCGAGGACGACGCGATCGCCGCCGCCAACGACACCGAGTTCGGCCTCGTCGCCTACGTCTACACGCGCGACCTCAAACGCGCCCTGCGCGTCTGCGAGGCGCTCGAGACCGGCATGGTCGGCCTCAACCAGGGCATGGTGTCCAACCCTGCCGCTCCCTTCGGCGGGGTCAAGCAGTCCGGCTTCGGTCGTGAGGGCGGGTACGAGGGAATCGAGGAGTACCTCGAGACGAAATACGTAGCCATCAACATGGACTGAGGGGTAGGATCGAACGCATGGCCCAGGTCGAGCATGCCGGTGCGGTGGCCTCCGCGAACGAGGAGGCGGTCCGCGCCTGGGACACCGTCCTGCACGAGCGCTGGAAGAAGAACCGCAAGGTGTTCGTCGGTGCGCTCGACGGAATGACCGAGGAGTTCTTCGAGCGCTTTCCCCCGCCCGACAGCGGGCGCTGCATCGACGTCGGCTGCGGGTTCGGCGAGACGACGCAGCAGCTCGCGCGGCTCGTCGGTCCCGAAGGGTTCGTGCTGGGCACCGACTCGTCGCCGCGCTTCATCGAGGATGCCCGCCGGGAGGCGGCGGAGGCGGGTGTCGAGAACGTCGAGTTCGAGGTCTCCGACGCTCAGACGGCCGAGTGGGATCGCGTCTACGACTACGCCTTCTCGCGGATGGGGACGCAGTTCTTCGCGATGCCCGTCCTGGCGATGCGGGCGATTCGCGGTTCACTGAAGCCTGGCGGCGAGCTGCGCAAGATCTGCTGGCGCCGCAAGTCCGAGAGCGCGATGTGGGCGGAGGCCGAGCGGGTCGTCGAGGGCTTCCTCTCGCGGCCCGAGGAGTACGAGGCCGACACCTGTGGCCCTGGTCCGTTCTCGCTCGGCAACCCGGAGACGACGACCGGCATCCTCGAGGCGGCCGGCTTCGCGGACATCGAGCTCCACCAGAAGGACTTCGACTACTACGTCGGCGAGGACCTCGATGAGGCGCTCGACGCGCTGCTCGCGATCGGCCCGGCCGCCGAGCTGATCCGCATCAACGGCGAATACGGAGACAGCCGCCGCGACGAGATCGCCGAGGCGCTCGCGGAGCGTCTCTCGGAGTGGCGCCAGCCCGATGGCTCGATCGTAGGACGGGCCGCCGTCTGGTTCGTCACCGCCGTCAACCCCGGCTAGCGAACTTACGAAGAGGGTGCGCCGGAGCCCCTAGTCCTCCCAAGGAGCCCCGGCGCGGTGACCACAACCAAGGAGCTTGATTCGCAAGCAAGGTCCATGGTGGCGGCCACCCTCAAAGCGGGCCTAAAGGTCTTCCTAAGCTGATCTAAAGAAGCTAAGCCTGCGAACCGCGCGCCATCTTGCGCAGGTCGAGGGCCTCGTCGAGTGTTGCCTCGTCGACGCCCTTCTCGATCGCGACCTCGCGGATCGTCCGCCGCGAGGCAACCGCCTCCTTGACGATCTCGGTCGCCTTGTCGTAGCCGATGTGGGGGTTGAGCGCGGTGGCGATCGCCGGGGTCGACTCGGCGTTGCGGGTCAGCGCGTCCTCGTTGGCCTCCAGACCGTCGATGACCTTCTCGGCGAGCAGCGTCGACGCGCTGGCGAGGATGCCGATCGAGTCGAGCAGGTTGCGCGCGATCATCGGCACGCGGACGTTGAGCTCGAAGTTGCCCTGCGTGCCTGCGACCGTGATCGCCGTGTCGTTGCCGATCACCTGCGCGGCGACCTGCAACACGACCTCGGGGATCACCGGGTTGACCTTGCCCGGCATGATCGACGAGCCCTTCTGCAGCTCCGGCAGCGC
The DNA here is from genome assembly GCA_965653255.1 of uncultured Solirubrobacterales bacterium. GTDB lineage: Bacteria > Actinomycetota > Thermoleophilia > Solirubrobacterales > Thermoleophilaceae > JAAYBF01. The sequence goes on from CBFGZN010000074.1 coordinate 7,636, forward strand.
GAGCTCGCCGAAGCCGGTGCGCGGGCCCGAGCCCATGATCACGAGGTCGTTGGCGATCTTCGTCAGCGAGACCGCGACGACCTTGAGCGCGCCCGAGAGCTCGACCAGCGCGTCGCGGTTGGCCTGCGCCTCGAACGGGTCGGCCGGGCCCTCGACGTCGATCCCCGTCGCCTCGCGCAGCTTCTCGCGCACGCGCGCGGCGAACTCGGGGTGGGTGTTCAGGCCGGTGCCGGTCGCGGTGCCGCCGAGCGGGATCTGCGACGCGCGCGGCAGCGCGTCGGAGACCCGGTCGTGGCCGAGCGACACCTGCTTCGCGTAGCCCGCGAACTCCTGGCCGAGCGTCACCGGCACCGCGTCCATCATGTGCGTGCGACCGGCCTTGACGACGTCGCGCCACGCGTCGGCCTTGATCTCGAGCGCGCCCGACAGCTTCTCCAGCGCCGGCAGCAGCTTGCCCTTCGTCTCCGAGACCGCGGCCAGGTGAACCGCCGAGGGGAAGACGTCGTTGGACGACTGGCCCATGTTGACGTGGTCGTTGGCGTGCGCACCGTCGCCTGCGAGGTTGGCGATCACCTCGTTCGAGTTCATGTTCGACGAGGTGCCAGAGCCGGTCTGGAAGACGTCGATCGGGAACTGGTCGTCGTGGTCGCCGCGGGCGATCTCGTCGCCGGCGGCCGCGATCCGCTGCGCGATCGCCGCGTCGAGCAGGCCGAGGTCGCCGTTTACGCGCGCCGCCGCCGCCTTGACGTGGCCGAGCATCCGCACGACTGCCGTGGGCACCCGCTCGCCCGACACCGGAAAGTTGTCGATCGCCTTGCTCGTCTCCGAGCCCCACAGCTGCTGCTCGCCTGCCATTGCGCTTAGCGCTCCTTCGGTCTACTACGGACGGGGAAGACGCCCAGGCTATTGGAGCGCCAGCGTGCACCGCCGTGCGCGCGGCCTCCGGCGGCGAACCGGTGCATTCGCTGTGTGGGGCAGGCGGGAATCGCAAACCCGTGGTCCGATCGCTACTTGCCCCTGATCCACACCGACTTCGAGCAGACCGCGACCGCGCCGAGCGACCCGCCGGCGAAGAAGCGCTTCTGCAGCCGTTGCGGCGAGCCCGCGATGGACCCGCCAGCCGGCGCCGAGCCACCCGCGCTCGAGCAGCGCGTCTGCGGAATCTGCGGCATGGGCGTCCTGCTGCGCTGCAACCCCGACGCGCTGCCGGGAGCGGGCGCCGCCTTCCTGATCACCAATCACGCGCTCGAGATCGCCGCCGTCAGCGAAGCCGCCGAGGCGATCTTCGCCCCCGAGGAGCAGCTGACCGGCACCAATCTGATGGACGTGCTGAGCAGCACGGTTGGCGATCGGCGAATGGCGAAGACGGTCAGTCGCGCGGCGCTGCGTGTCCACGACGCGGTCACCGTTCCCGTCCGTCTGGCCGGCGACAAGGCCGAGGAGATCGGCACGATGGCCGCGCGGATCTCGACCTGCGGCCCGCCACGCGCCGCGCTGATCGCCGTCGAGCCGACGCATTTCGGTCGCCGGCCGTCCGGCTGAGCCGCGGCCCTCGCTGTTCGCCTCGAACGTTCGTCCACGCGTGCAATTAGCCCTGCACGAGTTGCGCAAACGCTGCCGAGACGGCACAAAAGTACGCAAGGGCTGCGCGGTTCGCACCAAAACCCCGTTCAAGGTCACGACTCCCGTGACCGATAGGGGTCGAGCGGCAAACACTCCATGTGGGTCGCGCGGCAGAGAAAGGAAACGGCGAGAAGATGAGCGGAATCAGAACCAACGCAGCAGCGGAGCTCCTAGGAGTGAGCCCGAACACGCTGCGCAGCTGGGAGCGCCGCTTCGGCTATCCCCAGCCTCGCCGTACCGCCGGCGGTCACCGTCAGTACGACCTGACCGAGCTGGAGTCGCTGCGCCGCGCGCTGATGGAGACGCACAACATCTCCTCGGCGATCGAGGTCGCCCGCCAGCGCGGTGAGGGCCCGTCCTCGCCGAGCCGCCTGCTCGACGCCTTCGACCACTTCGACGAGCAGGCCGCCGACCGTGTGATGGAGGAGAGCCTCGCCGTCCGCTCCGTCGACCGCTCGGTCGAGGAGGTCCTGCTGCCGGCGATCGAGCTCGCTGAAGGACGCGACGGTCGCGAGGCCGAGCAGGAGCTCGCCTGCCGCTGGGCGACTGGCTGGATCCACGCGGCCCGCCGCGTCGTGCCGTCGCCGACCCGCCCCCAGGGCGTGATCCTCTTCGACGCCTCGAATGGGCTCGACCTCGAGTCGCTGCACGTCCAGGCGCTCGAGCTGGCGATCCGGCGTGCCGGCTTCCGTTCCATCCTTCTGAGCTTCGACCTACCGCCGGAGCGCGTCGCCCGTGCGATGCGCGCTGTCGAGCCGACCGCGTTCGTCTTCTGTGGCGGCGAGGCCACGCTCGAGGTACTGGGCCGGCTCGTCTACACCGTCCGCCAGGTCGGCTCCGCCGCGCCGGTCTTCGAGTACCGCGAGGCGATGCCGGTCACCGGCGACCACTCGATCCCCTCGCTCGGCTCGACGCCGACCGAGGCCGCCGACAACCTCAAGCAGTACGTCGACACCGGCAAGATCGAGCACACCAAGGTCGTCGCCGACGACGCCGAGGCCGACGAGGCCCCCGCCAAGCCGGTTCGCCTCGCCGCCCAGCGCTGACGGTTCTTCGCAGTTTGCGGGAATCGTCCGCTGTCGTGCCTAGCATCGCGGCAGATGAGCTTGGAGGTGGTGGATCCGCTGGCGCACCGGGCGCTACAGGCGCTGATGCGTGCGGAGACGTCTGTCCGGCGCGTGTTAGCCGCCGACCTCGAGCGTGAGGGCGTGTCGGCCGCCGGATTCTCGGCACTCGTCGTTCTGACGACCGCCGGCGGATCGCTCGAGCTGCGCACGCTGCGTCGCCGCCTCGGCTGGTCGAAGGCAAACGCGACCGAGGTCACCGCGACGCTCGAGTCGCGCGGCCTCGTGATCCGCCACCGCCTCGAGCGCGGCCAGCGTTTCGAGCGCCGGCGCGAGACGGAGCGTGATCTTCTTCTCGACGCCGGCTTCCTCGAGCTCACCCGGCTCGGGATCCTCCCCGCCGCCGACCCCGACGTACGCCGCTCGCTGCCCATCGTGGACGCGACCAT
>CBFGZN010000075.1:0-10743 GCA_965653255.1 uncultured Solirubrobacterales bacterium
CTCGCTGCGGAGCTGGTCGCGCTCCTTCTGGAGCCGGTCGCGCTCGTCCTGGGCGTCGAGCGTGTCGCCGAACCACCCGAACAGGTCACGGGCGGGCTTGAGCGCCTTGTTGGCGCCCTCCTGGATCGGGGCCAGAACCTCGAGCGCACCGCGCTGCCGACGCGTGCCGTGGCGGATGTCGGCGGGGGCCGCACGGTCGCCGACATCTACAAGGAGGAGGGGCAAGGCGTCGTCTTCATCCAAGCTCAGGTGTCCAGCTCTGGGTCTACGTCGCCATTTGGAAGCCCCGATCAAGGCGGTACCGCCACCGGCTCGGGTTTCGTGGTGGACAAGAACGGAACGATCCTGACCAACGCCCACGTGGTCGACGGGTCTAATGACGTCAGCGTCCGGTTCGAGGACGACGGGGATTTCATCGACGCCGAGGTACTCGGACGAGATGTGTCTACGGACGTAGCGGTGCTGAGGGTCGATCCAGACGAGGTGGATCTCAAGCCTCTCCCGCTGGGTGACTCGTCGAGCGTCCAGGTCGGGGATCCCCTGATCGCGATCGGCAACCCCTTCGGCACCTACACCCGTTCGGTGACCACCGGCATCGTGTCAGCCAAGCAGCGTCAGATCGAGGCGCCCAATGGGTTCGCGATCGAGAACGTCATCCAGACCGACGCGGCCATCAATCCAGGTAATTCCGGTGGTCCGCTGCTCGATGCGGACGGACGTGTCGTTGGGATCAACTCTCAGATCGCTACTGGCGGAACGTCCTCTGGATCGGTCGGCATCGGGTTCGCTGTTCCGATCAACACGGTCAAGAAGCTGCTGCCAACGCTCAAGCAGGGCGAGGAGATCGAGCGTGCCTATCTCGGCATCAAGATGGTCGGCGTGACCCAGGACATCGCACGTGACTTCAACCTCGCGGCGGACCAGGGTGCGCTTGTTCAGGAGGTCGTCGAGAACGGCCCGGCCGACAAGGCTGGCCTGCGGGCGGGAGGTACTTCGACAGCGGATGGGATTCGCGCCGGAGGCGATTTGATCGTCGAGGTCGACGGCAAGGAGGTCAAGTCGTCGGACGACGTGCCGGCGGCGATCGCGAATGCCCAGCCCGGCGACAAGGTCGAAGTCGTCTTCTACCGCGGCGACGAGCGCAAGACCGTCGAGGTCGAGCTCGGCAAGCGGCCCGCGTCGCTGCAAGGAAGCGAGCAGGATCAGGGCGACGGCACGTTGCCGGACCTTCCGTAGAGAACTTCCATAGCCGGCTCGATCGCTCCCACGGAGTCGGCTCGGAATACACGCAGGCCCGTCCCTCCAGGGCGGGCCTGCGACGATTGTCGTGTGACCCGAGTCAAGTCCTGCGGCATCACAAACCTCGACGACGCCCAGCGCTGCGCCGATCTCGGCGCCTGGGCGGTCGGGCTGATCCTTTGGCCAGGTAGCCCGCGCGCCTGTCATCCCGCGGTCGCCGAGCAGATCGGCGCAGCGCTGCACCGGCGCTGCGAGATCGCGGGAGTGTTCGTCAACGCGACGCTCGACGAGGTCGCGCTGGCAGCCGACCGCTATGGACTGTCGCTGCTTCAGTTTCACGGCGACGAGGGGCCTATCTACTGTCGTGAGGCAGCTCGCCGGACCGGCTGCAAGACGATGAAGGCGGTGCGCGTCAAGGATGCTGCTTCGGTGCGCGGCATTGAGGCGTTTGGAACCGACTTCCATCTGCTCGACGCATACGTGCCGAATGTGCGTGGCGGGACTGGGGCGACGTTCGAGTGGGATCTGCTGCGCCACCATCGCGGCAGCGTGCCTGTCGTGCTCTCGGGAGGCTTGACCGTCGACAACGTGGGGGAGGCGATCAACGCCGTTCGTCCGTTTGCCGTCGACAGCGCCAGCGGCACCGAGTCCAGTCCGGGGCACAAGGATCCTGAGCGGCTCGAGGCGTTTCAGGAAGCAGTGTCGGCAGCAGATCTCGTCTCCCACTAAGATCGCTGAGGTCAGGCCAGTTGGCCCGGCGTTGTCAATCGAGCCCGGGAGGGACCGGGCCAAGCTAGGAGGGTTACCTTGAAGAAGTTTGCAAGCGCTCTAGCGATCGCTGCTGCGATCGCCGTTGTCGTGCCGGCTTCGGCATCAGCGCTCACGCGCGACGTGCTGATTCAGTCTTCGACGCCGGACTTGGCGGCCAGCGGGGCATGGGACCAGCAATACACGCTGCTCGCCAATAACTCGTACCACTGGGCGACCAGGTATCGCGACTGCTCCCGGATCAACAACACGGCGATCAGGTGCTGGTGGACTCGTGGAAGCACGCCGACGGATCAGGCGTGGGCCAGCGTACGCTGGAACTGCCTGACTGACAAGGATCACTACTCGGGCAACGTCTACCGGTATCTGACCAACTGCAATCTGACCTACGGCGCGTAGTGATGCTCGTCGGCCGGACGCTTGCGTCCGGCCGACGTTCTCTGCGCAGAGTCGATGCGTCATCATCAGCCGCATGACTCCTGTCGACGGCCGTGAGCGTGAGTTCGGCCCCTACGGCGGCCGTTTCGTCCCAGAGACGCTGATCCCGGCGCTCGACGAGCTCGAGCAGGCGTGGATCGAGGCTGCTGGCGATGCGTCGTTCGAGGCGGAGCTCGACGGTCTGCTGCGCGATTACGTTGGCCGGCCAACGCCGCTCTACCTGGCGCGCCGGTTGTCCGAGGAGGTCGGCGCGAAGGTCTACCTCAAGCGTGAGGATCTCAACCACACCGGCGCCCACAAGATCAACAACGCGCTCGGCCAGGCGCTGCTGGCGAAGCGGATGGGCAAGCGGCGGATCATCGCCGAGACCGGCGCCGGCCAGCACGGGGTCGCGACGGCGACCGCGTGCGCGCTGCTGGACCTCGAATGCGTCGTCTACATGGGCAGCGAGGACATGCGCCGCCAGAAGCCGAACGTCGAGCGGATGGGGCTGCTCGGCGCGCGCGTCGAGGCGGTCGAGGCCGGCGCGCGGACGCTCAAGGAGGCGGTCAGCGCCGCGATCCGCGACTGGGTCGCGAATGCCGCGACGACCCACTACATCATCGGCTCGGCCGTCGGGCCGGCGCCGTATCCGGCGATGGTGCGCGACCTCCAGCGTGTGATCGGCGACGAGCTGCGTGACCAGATCCAGCAGGTCGAGGGGCGCATGCCCGACCGGGTGATCGCCTGTGTCGGCGGCGGCTCGAACTCGATCGGCGCGTTCGCGCCGTTCGTGCTCGACAGCGAGGTCGAGCTGATCGGCGTCGAGGCCGCGGGGGACGGGCTCGAGACCGGCCGCCATTCGGCGCCGTTGACGACAGGCGCGCGCGGTGTGCTGCACGGTGCGATGTCGGCGGTGCTGCAGGACGCCGACGGCCAGGTGCTGGAGGCGCACTCGGTCTCTGCCGGGCTCGACTACCCGGGCTCCGGTCCCGAGCATGCCTGGCTGCGCGACGAGGGTCGTGTCCGCTACGTCGCCGTCGAGGACGACGACGCCGTCGCCGCCTTCAAGCGGCTGGCGCGGCTCGAGGGGATCATTCCAGCGCTCGAGCCGTCGCACGCGCTGGCCTGGCTGCTAGCCAATCCGAACGCCGGCGGCATCGACGCGCTCGTGCTGTCGGGGCGCGGCGACAAGGACCTCGCCGAGGTGCTGGCGCGTTGAACGCCGTCGGGGAGCTCGAGGGCGCGCAGCGGATCGCGACGGCCTTCGCCGATCACGGCAAGCGGGCCGCGCTGATGCCCTACTTGATGGGCGGCTACCCGTCGGTCGACGAGTCGCTCGCGGCCGGGCTCGCGGCGATCGACGCCGGCGCCGATCTGATCGAGCTGGGGATCCCGTTCTCGGATCCGCTTGCGGACGGACCCGTGATCCACGCGGCCGGCACCGCGGCGCTCGAGGCCGGCGTCACCCCAGACGACGTGCTGGGTGTCTGCAAGGGCCTCTCCGAGCGCGTCCCGGTCGTGCTGATGGTCTACTCGAACATCGTCCTGGCAGATGGGACCGACCGCTTCGTGCGCGCGGCAGCCGCGGCCGGAGCCGCTGGCTTGATCGTGCCCGACATGCCGCAGGACGAGGCAGCCACCACGCGGGCGCTCTGCGACGCGGCGGGGCTGGCGCTGGTGCCGCTCGTCGCCCCGTCGAGCACGCCCGAGCGGGTCGCGGAGATCGGTCGCCAGGCGCGCGGCTTCGTCTACGCCGTGTCGCTTGCCGGGACGACCGGCGAGCGCGACGAGCTACCGCCCGAGTTGCCGCAGCTGGTCGAGCGGGTCCGCGCGGCGACAAGCGTCCCGGTGGCGGTCGGCTTCGGCATCTCGACCGGTCCGCAGGCCGCGACCGTCGGCGATCTCGCGGACGGCGCGATCGTTGGCAGCCGCATCGTGCGCGCGGCCGGCGAGGGCGGGGCGGAGGCGGTCGGCGAGGTCGTCGGCGAGTTGTCCGACGCGCTCCGATAATCTGCCGCGCCCATGATCGTTCTAGTCACCCTCACCTTCGGCCTCGTCGTCTGGATCGTCGCCTGGGCCTTCGGCATCAAGGCGTTCGACGCGTTCCTGTTCACTGGATTCGTCGCGCTCGCGGCCGCCGCGGTGAGGATCGCGCTGCCGTTCGTCAAGCAGATCTTGACCGGCAAGACAGCGGCGCCAGGCGAGCAGTAGCCGCGCTCTTCCTAGAATCCGCGGCTGTGCGCCGCGCCCTCCCGCTCTTGCTCGCCGTCGCCGTGGCGTCGGTCAGCGCCTGTGGCGACGACGATCCCGAGTCGACGCGCGTCCGTGGCGACACCCTGACCGTCTACGCCAGCGTGCCGGAGCACGGCGCCGAGGCCCGCGCCGGGCAGGCGGCCGTGGCCGGTATGCGCCAGGCGCTCGCGGCTGCCGGTGGGGAGGCCGCCGGTCGCAAGGTCAAGCTGGTGACGCTGCCTTCGACGCGCCCCGGCGACGACACCTGGGATCCCGGCACGGTCGAGTCGAACGCCGATCGCGCCGTCGAGGACCCGACGACGATCGCCTACATCGGCGAGCTTGACCGCGGCGCGTCGGCGGTGTCGCTGCCGGTCACCAACCGCGAGCAGATCCTCCAGGTGTCGCCGGCCGACACCCTGACGAGCCTCACGCGCCGGCCTCCGGGCCGTCCGCGGGCCGGGCCGGAGCGCTACTACCCGTCGGAGCTGCGGACGTTCGTCCGGCTCGTGCCATCCGATCTCGGCGCCGCCCGCCGGGTGGTCGGCGACCTGCGTGCCCGCAACACGCGGCGGTTGGCGATCGTCACTGGCGACGGGATCGCCGACCACGAGTTCGAAGCGATGCTGCTCGGCCTGATCGGCACCGGGCAGCCGCAGACGATCGATCGATTCGCCGCCCCCGGACCTGACGACGATCCCGACAGCATCAGCGACCTCGCCGACGATCTCGTGGACAGCGATCCCCAGGTGATCGTCTACATCGCGCCCGACAGCCGGCCGACGCGCGCCGTGCTTGCCGCAATCGCTGCACGGCTGCCGGGCGTGGCGCTGATCAGCGGTCCCGTGGCCGCGCGCCAGCGGCAGCTGTCGGCGCGGTCGGCACACTGCGCGCGCCTGCTTGGCCGCGAGGCGATGCGGCTGACGCTCGCCGCGGTCGACGCGGCCGGGCCGGACCGGCGCGCTGTCGTGAAGGCGGCCAAGGCCGCGCCGCTGCCGGTCAGTCCTTGCCGGTAGCGAGCCTCAGCGCTCGCTCGAGCTGGGGCTCGCTGAACTCGTAGCCCAGCTCTTGCAGACGCGCTGGGACGGCACGGACCCCAGTCGTGACGATCTGGGCCATGTCGCCGTAGAGCGCCTTGACCGCGAGTCCCGGAACCGGCGCGAAGGCGGGCCGGTGGAGGACGCGGCCGAGTGTCTTCGACAACTCGGCGTTGGTCACGGGCGCCGGCGCCGCCAGGTTGAGCGGGCCCGTGGCGCCACTGTCGTCGAGGCAGAAGATCTGCGCGCCGACGACGTCGTCGGTGTGGATCCACGGCATGTACTGACGGCCGCCGGCGACCGGTCCGCCGATCCCCAGCTTGAACGGCGGCAGCATCTTCTCGAGTGCTCCGCCGCTTTCCGAAAGCACGACTCCGGTACGTGTGAGGGCGACGCGCATGCCGAGCCCCGCGGCGGCGTGCGCCTCGCCCTCCCAGTCGGCGCAGACCCGGGCGAGGAAGTCGTCGCCGGCCAGCGCGTCCTCGGTGACGGGCTCGTCGCCACGCGGGCCGTAGAAGCCGCTCGCCGACTGTGAGACCAGCACGCCGGGCCGCTCGCCGTCGGGGAGCTCGCGCAGGGCGGCGACGAGGTTGCGCGTCGCCAGGACGCGCGAGTCGCGGATCTCGCGGCGGGCGGCGTCGGTCCAGCGCTGGGCCACCGGCTCGCCGAGCAGGTGGACGACGCCGTCACGGCCGCCGAGGGCGATCTGCGGCGGCTGCTCGCCCTGAGGGTCGGTCCAGACGGCGGCGGCCGCGCGACCGCCGAACAGGCGCTCCGTCTTGCCGGCGTCGCGCGTCAGCACGGTCACCTCGTCGCCGCGGTCGAGCAGCGCCTCGACGAGTGGACGGCCGAGCATCCCGGTTGCGCCCGTGACGGTGACCTTCATCCTCTTGACCTTACGCGGAGCCGCGCCGGTCGGATGAGAGCTAGCTTGGGAGGCTCAACTCGGCGGTCTGGTCGTCGAGCCGGGCCGCGCCCTCGCGCTCGGCCTCTTCGGCGACCACGCGGGCGACCTCGCGGGCCACGTCGCGGTTGAACACCGAGGGGATGATGTAGTCCTCGGTCAGCTCCTCGTCGTCGATCACCGCGGCGATTCCCTTCGCGGCGGCGATCTTCATCTCCTCGCTGATCTTGCGCGCGCGCACGTCGAGCGCGCCGCGGAAGATGCCCGGGAAGGCGAGCACGTTGTTGATCTGGTTCGGGTAGTCGGAGCGGCCGGTCGCCATCACGCGCACGTAGGGGGCGGCGTCCTCCGGCTTGACCTCGGGGTTCGGGTTGGCCATCGCGAAGACGAACGGGTCGGGGTTCATCCGCTGCAGGTCCTTGGCGGTGATGATCCCCGGACCGGACAGGCCGACGAAGAGGTCGGTGCCCTCGAGCACGTCGGCCGGCGAGCCGTCGCGGCGCTCCTCGTTGGTGTTCTCGGCCAGCCAGCGCTTGGGGGCGTTCATCGAGCCGGCCTCGTAGTCCTCGCGGCCGGTATGGATCGCGCCGAAGCGGTCGCAGGCGACGAACTTGGTGATCCCGGCGCCCATCATGATCTTCGCGCAGGCTACGCCGGCCGCGCCGGCGCCGGCCATCGACACGGACAGGTCCTCGATGTTGCGGCCGGTCAGGCGGCAGGCGTTCAGCAGCGCGGCAAGCACGACGATCGCGGTGCCGTGCTGGTCGTCGTGGAAGACGGGGATGTCGAGCTCTTCGATCAGCCGCTGCTCGATCTCGAAGCAGCGCGGCGAGGAGATGTCCTCGAGGTTGATGCCGCCGAAGGTCGGGGCGATCAGCTTGACCGTCTCGATGATCTTCTCGGGGTCCTTGGTGTCGAGCGCGATCGGGAACGCGTCGACATCGGCGAACTCCTTGAAGAGCATCGCCTTGCCCTCCATCACGGGCATCGCCGCCTCGGGGCCGATGTCGCCGAGGCCGAGCACCGCCGTGCCGTCGGTGACGACGGCGACCGTGTTCGCCTTGATCGTGTACTTGAACGCTTTCTGGCGGTTCTCGGCAATCGCCGTGCAGACGCGCGCCACGCCGGGCGTGTAGGCCATCGAGAGGTCGTCACGCGTCTTCAGCGCGGAGGAGAGACCGGTGTAGATCTTGCCGCGGCGGTGCAGCTCGAAGGTGCGGTCGGTCGTCTCGACGAGCTTGGCCTCCTGGACGCTCTGGACGGCTTTGATGACGCGGCCGCGGTGGTCCTGGCTCTCGCAGTCGATCGTGATCTCGCGGATCGTCCCGTCGCCGCCAGCCTCGACGGTGTCGACCGCGACGATCGCTCCGCCTACCTTCGAGATCGCGGCGGTCACCTTGCTCAACGTGCCGGACTCGTGCGGGAGCTCGACGCGCAACGTCAGTGAGAACTGTGCGCTTGGGATAGCCATGGGGGCGCCAAAGATATAGACCGGCCGACCTCGGCTCGGGCCGCGCGGCTCAGTAGCCTGGGCGCGTGCCGCCGGAGTCGCCCAAGGAGCTGTTCCTGATCGACGGCAACAGCCTCGTCTACCGCGCCTTCTTCGCGCTGCCGGAGTCGATCGCCACGTCGAAGGGCCAGCCGACCAACGCGATCTTCGGCTTCGCGTCGATGCTCGTCAAGCTGCTGACCGAGTACGGCAGCAAGCCGACGATCGTCGTCTGGGACGCCGGCGCGTCGGGGCGCAAGGAGGTCTACCCCGAGTACAAGGGCGATCGGCCGTCGCGGCCCGACCTGCTGCGCGAGCAGTTCCCGCACTTCACGCCGCTCGTCGAGGCATTCGGCTACATGAACGTCAGCTGCGAGGGCTACGAGGCCGACGACGTGATCGCAACGCTCGCGAAGCGCGCGCGAGAGCATGGCACCGAGGTGATGATCGTCACCGGCGACCGCGACAGCTTCCAGCTCGTCGAGGACGGTGTGCGCGTGATGGCGACCGGCCGCGGCATCACTGACACCAAGATCTACGACGCCCAGGCGGTGCTCGACCGCTACGGTATCCCGCCGAAGTCGATCCCCGACTTCTACGGGCTCAAGGGCGACACCTCCGACAACATCCCCGGCGTTCCAGGGATCGGCGACAAGACGGCCGCGACGCTACTGCAGCAGTTCGGCGACCTCGAGACGATCCTCGCCAGTGTCGACCAGATCTCCGGCGCCAAGCGCAAGGAGAACCTGACCAACCACGCCGAGGACGCGCGGATCTCCAAGCAGCTCGCGACCTCGATCCGCGACGTGCCGGTCGAGCAGGTCGACTTCGACGACCTGCTCGCGCGCGAGCCCGACCGCGCCGCCAGTGGGAGCAGTTGCTCGGCAGTGAGCGCGACCCGCTGCGGCGGCTCGAGGAGGTGTTCGGCGACGGCGAGGCGGCGGCGCCGATGCCGGCGGCGAGCTCGACCACGGCCGTGCGGGTGCGCAGGGTCGCGCCGGCGGAGCTGTCGTCGCTGACCGGCGACCACGTTGCCCTCTGGGCAGATCGCCCAGAGCCGCCAGAGGACCAGCTCCCCGGCTTCGGCGACGACGAGCCGCTGTCGTTCGCCGCTTATGGCGGCAACAAGGAGGCGCTCGCCGGCGAGGCGCAGACGCTGACCGAGGTGGTCGCCGCCTGGGGCGACCGGCCTTTGACGGCGCACGACTGGAAGACGCTGACCGTCTCGGAGCGGCCCGTCACGTCATGGGCGACGGCTGGAGGAGCTCACGACGCCGCGATCGCCGCGCCTCCGCTTGAGCACGACACGCTCGTCGCCGCGTACCTGATCGACCCGGCTCGCCGTACCTATCCGCTCGACGAGCTGGCGAGCGATCTCGGGCTGGGAGCGGAGATCCAGGGCGCGAAGGGGGAGGACCGCGCGAAGGAGGCGGCGGAACAGGTGGTGCTCTTGCACGCACTCGCCGCCAGCCAGCGCGAGACGCTCGAGGAGCTCGGGCTGACACGGCTGCTCGAGGAGATCGAGCTGCCGCTGGTCGAGGTCCTGGTCGAGATGGAGCGTGCCGGCGTGAGGCTCGACGTCGGCCGCGTGCGCGAGATCGCGACGCGGATCGGGGATGAGGCGACAGCCCTCGAGCGACAGATCTGGGACGCGGCGGGCGAGGAGTTCACCATCGGCTCGCCGCAGCAGCTCGCCGAGATCCTCTTCACCAAGCTCGAGCTGTCGAAGAAGCGGCGCGGCAAGACGGGCTTCTCGACCGACGCCCGCGTGCTCGCGGCGATCCGCCACGAGCACGAGATCGTCCCGATGATCGAGCAGTGGCGCGAGCTGACCAAGCTCAAGTCGACCTACCTCGACGCCTTCCCGGCGCTGCTCGGCGACGACGGCCGCCTGCGCACGACATTCAGCCAGGTCACGGCCGCTACCGGCCGGCTTTCGAGCAGCAACCCGAACCTCCAGAACATTCCCGTGCGCACTGAGCGCGGCCGCGAGATCCGCGCCTGCTTCGTCGCCGAGGAGGGCTGCCGGCTGATCTCGGCCGACTACTCGCAGGTCGAGCTGCGGCTGCTCGCGCACATCGCCGGCGAGGAGGTGCTGAAGGAGATCTTCCGCCGCGGCGAGGACGTCCACACCGCGACCGCCGCCTGGATCCTCGGCGAGGAGAGGACGAAGGTCGATCCCGGCACGCGCTCGAAGGCGAAGATGGTCAACTACGGGATCGTCTACGGCCTGTCGGCGTTCGGGCTCGCCGACCGCTTGCAGATCCCGCAGGGCGAGGCGCAGGAGTTCATCGATCGCTACCTGGAGCGGTTCCCAGCCGTCAAGGCGTTCATCGACACGACGATCGAGCGGGCGACCGACGAGGGCTTCGTCGCCACCGAGTTCGGCCGCATCCGCCGCATCCCCGAGCTGCGCGCGCGCAACCGCGTCGAGACCGTCATCGAATGGATGCTGATCGGCTGCTCGACCATCGCCGTGTTCACCACGATCGGCATCGTGGCCTCGGTGGCCTTCGAGGCGTTCCGCTTCTTCTCGATGGTGAATCCGCTCGACTTCCTGTTCGGCACCCACTGGGCGCCCGATCCGATGAGCCGCGCGGTAGTGGTGGACGGCTCGCGCTACGGCGCGCTGCCCCTGTTCTGGGGTACGATCT
>CBFGZN010000076.1:0-10681 GCA_965653255.1 uncultured Solirubrobacterales bacterium
CGACCCCGGTCAAATGCATCCGCGGCTGCTCGAACTTGCGCTGCCGTCGCGTCGAGAGCCTGTCGCGCTACGACCACACGATCCTGATCGGCGACATCGAGGCCGGACGGCATGAGCACGCCGAGCCGCTGCTCTATGCCAGACGGCGGATGGACTGGCTGCTGCATCCTCACCGCCATTGAGCCAAGAGGCGGAGTTCGGGCCGTTAACCCGAATTTAACTTTGGATTCGTTTCCAGTACATGAGTCGCTGTTCTAATCGACGGCGTGGGAGAACGGCGGCGGTGACGTCGCCCAAGCAGCAGGGAGGCCTGTATGTACCAATTCAGCCGGGCGATCTACAGGGAGTTGGCGATGGACGTCACCCCTCAGCCCTCCGGTGGCCGGGCCGTCGCACAGGCGCGACTGCTCAGCGAGTGCGAGTCCGCGATGGAGCGGCTCGCGACCGATCGGCACTACTTCGCCCATCCGGTCAAGACTCTGTTCAACGACGTTCGAAGCCTGTTCCCGATCACCAGCCAGCTGCGCGTCTACCGCACCATCGAGCAGCACATGCTCGAGGCCGTCGCCTACGTCGACGAGCAGGCGCGTGACGGCGTGACGTTCGACGGCAGCCCGCTCTGCTGCCACGCGACTACCCGCAAGGGAACCTCCTGCCAGCGCGTTCCGCTGCCGGGAAGCAAGTACTGCCCCTCGCACAAGCACCTCGACAACGAGACGCGCGAGGAGCTCGTCGCCGCGTAACCCCGCCCCGAAGGGCTCGCACCGCGCCCCGGGCATCCGCTCGGGGCGTCCGGAGATAGCGTTGCCGGCGTGATCCTGGGCGTTGACGTCGGCGGCACCTTCACCGACGCCGTGGCGATCGAAGCCGGCGGCGTCCGCACCGGCAAGGCGCCGACCACGCCGGACGATCAGTCACTCGGCGTGATGGCCGCGATCGAGCAGGCGCTGGGCGACAGGAAGCCCGCCGCCGTCGAGCGGCTCGTCCATGGGATGACCGTCGGGACCAACGCGCTGCTCGAGGGCCGCACCGCCCGCACCGCGCTGATTGCGACCGAGGGCTTCACCGACGTCGAGCGGCTCGGCCGCCAGGCACGGCCCGAGCTCTACCGACTCTGCGCGGCCAACCCGGCGCCGATCGTTCCCGACGAGCTGCTGGTCGCCGCGCCGGAGCGCTGCACGCCGGACGGGGTTCTGCGCGCGCTCGACTGCGACGAGTTGCGCCGGCGGCTTGCGGCGCTGCCCGACGACGTCGAGGCGGTCGCCGTCTGCCTGCTGTGGGGGTTCCGCCATCCCGAGCACGAGCGCGAAATCGAGGCGGCCGTGACCGACCTGCTCGACGGTGTCCACGTCTCCACCTCGCATGGCACGGCAGCAGTCTTCCGCGAGTACGAGCGCTGCGTCACGACGATCGTCGATGCGACCGTCTCGCCACTGCTCGGCCGCTACCTCGACCAGCTCACCGCTCGCGCCGCGGACGCCGGCCTGCCGAGCCCCGAGATCATGCTGTCGAGCGGAGGCGTCGTCGACGCCGCGACGGCCGCCCGCCACGGCTCGTGGACGGTGCTGTCCGGTCCCGCCGGCGGCGCCGTCGCCGCTGCCGCCGCCGCGCGCGAGGCCGGCGCCGAGGGCGCGGTCGCGCTCGACATGGGCGGCACCTCGTGCGACGTGTCGCTGGTGCTCGACGGGCGCGTCGCGGTGACCAGCGGGCGCGAGATCGTCGGCCGCTCGCTAGCGCTGCCGATGGTCGACATCCACACCGTCGGCGCCGGCGGCGGCAGCCTAGCGTGGCGCGACGAGGGCGGAGCGCTGCGCGTCGGCCCACGCTCAGCGGGCGCTCGCCCAGGACCTGCCTGCTACGGCCATGGCGGTACCGACCCGACGGTCACTGACGCCAGCCTGCTGGCCGGTCATCTTGCCGCCGACTCGCCGCTGGCCGGCGGCATCGAGCTCGACCGGGCCGCCGCCGAAGCCGCGCTCGGCCGGCTCGCCGGCGAGCTCGGCATCTCGGTCGAGGAGGCAGTCGCTGGAACGCTGCGCGTCGCGGCCGTCGAGATGGCGCAGGCGGCGCGGGTCGTAACCGTCGAGCGCGGCATCGACCCCCGCGGGCTGACCCTTATCGCGTTCGGCGGCGCCGGCCCGCTGCACGCCGCGGCGATCGCCGGCGAGCTTGGAATCCGGCGCCTCCTCGCTCCCGCCGCGTCGGGAGTCCTGTCGGCACTCGGGCTGGCGGTATCCGAGCGCCGGCGCGACCTCGTGGAGTCGGTGCTGTTGACCGGCGATGGCCTGACCCGGGAGGCGATCGCCGCGACCGTCGAGCGCCTCGGCGCGCGCGGCCGCGCCGAGCTCGGCGCTCCCGAGGCCGAGCTGCGGGCGACCTACGAGCTGCGCTACGCCGGCCAGGCCTTCGAGCTGCCGGTCGAAGCCGGCCTCACCCCCGAGCCTGACAAGCTGCGCGGCGCCTTCGACAAGGCTCACACCGAGCGCTACGGATATGCCGATGCCAGCGCCGAGCTGGAGCTGGTGACTGTCCGCGTCGTCGCCGCGCTGCCGGGCACTGAGACTCCTGCCGCGACAGCCGACCCGGCAGAGCACCGCGGCACACGCCGCGCGCGCTTCGGCAACGAGTGGCACGAGGCCGTCGTGCTCGGAGCGGGCAGCGGCGGGATCGCGGGACCGGCGATCGTCGAGCTGCCCGGCTCCACGCTCGTCGTCCCACCCGGCTGGTCTGGAACGGCCGACGCGAGCGGCGTAACGTTGGAACTGGAGTCGGCGTGAGCCTCGACCCGATCGCCCTACAGGTGATGGTCGGCGCCCTGCGCTCGGCCTGCGACGAGATGGGCGCGGTGCTCGTCCGCTCGGCCCACTCGGCGAACATCAAGGAGCGCCGCGACGCCTCGACCGCGCTGTTCGACCGCGACGGACAGATGGCGATGCAGGCCGAGCACATCCCGGTCCATCTCGGCGCGATGCCAAGCGCGGTCGCGGCGATCCTCGACGAGCCGCAGGCGCCCGGCGACGCATGGATCCTCAACGACCCGTTCGCGGGCGGCACCCACCTCCCCGACATCACGGTGATCTCGCCGGTCTTCCTCGACGGCGGCGAGCTGCTCGGCTTTGCAGCCAGCCGCGCCCACCATGCCGACGTCGGCGCGCCGGAGCCGGGCAGCATGCCGGCCGACTCGCGCACGCTGGCCGACGAGGGCGTCGTGATCCCGCCGACCCGTCTCGCGCGCGGCGGCGAGCTCGACCGCGCGCTGCTCGACCGGCTGATCGCCCAGATGCGCAACCCCGACGAGCGCGAGGCCGACCTGCGCGCGCAACTGGCCGCCAACCGCGCCGGCGCGCGGCGGCTCGAGGAGCTGGCGCGACGGCTCGGCGCCGAGGAGCTGCGCGCCGGGATCGCCGCGACGCTCGACTATGCCGAGCGCCGCACCCGCGCACGGATCGCGGCGCTGCCTGACGGCGAGCGGATCGCCACCGACGTCCTCGAGGCAGCCGACGGCGACCTCGAGCTGCGGCTGCGGGCGGTCGTGTCGGGCGACGAGATCGAGCTCGACTTCAGCGGCAGTGCCGCACAGCACGCCGGCAACCTCAACTGCCCGCTAGCGGTCACGCTCTCCGCCTGTTACTTCGCGCTGCGCGTGATCGCCGATCCCGACGTCCCGCCGTGCTCGGGCGCCTACCGGCCGCTGCGCGTGAAGGTGCCTGAGGGCTGCCTGCTCAACGCGACGTCGCCAGCGGCGGTCGTCGCGGGCAACGTCGAGACCTCGTCGCGGGTCGCCGACCTCGTGCTCGCCGCCTTCGGCCACGCGCTCGGCCAGGGGACGATGAACAACCTCACGCTCGGCAACGACCGCTTCACCTACTACGAGACACTCGGCGGCGGTCAGGGCGCCTGCGCCGACGCCGATGGTCCAAGCGCCGTCCACGTCGCGATGAGCAACACCCTCAACACCCCGATCGAGGCGCTCGAGCTCGAGTTCCCGCTGCGTGCCGTCGCATACGAGCTGCGCCGTGGCTCCGGCGGCGACGGTCGCCAGCGTGGCGGCAACGGCGTAGCGCGTGAGCTCGAAGCATTGGCCGAGATGCGCTACTCGCTGATCACCGAGCGACGCCGCCACGCCCCGCCCGGCGCCGACGGCGGCACCCCAGGGCTTCGCGGCCGCAACCTGCTCAACGACGCCGAGCTAGCGCCAAAGACGTCGGGAACGCTGTCGCCCGGCGACCGTCTGCGAATCGAGACGCCCGGCGGCGGCGGGCATGGCGCGAGCGAGGAAGAACTGTGACCGTGCGCACACTTCACTTGATTTAAACGTTCCTCTGCGTCACAATCCGTCGCCCGTGCCGCGCCAGCACTGAGTCAACGTCCTGCGCACGGGACCGGAAGGAATCCCTTTTTCATGCCAGTTGCTTTGAAGGAATGGGCTGTGACCGTGCGCGCTCTAGCGGAGGGTGAGCAGCTGCTCACGCTGCGCAAGGGCGGGATCCGCGAGGACTCCAAGCACTTCGAGATCGAGCACGATCAGTTCTTCCTCTACCCCACCTTCGATCACCAGCGCAACAACCTCGTGCGCGACTCGCACCTACCCGAGCTCGGGCGCGCGCTTGAGGAGGGCGTCTGGCCGGACGGCGACCCGCCCGCCCGCGCTCTGCTGCAGGACGGCGGCATCCCCCAGCCCGACCGGGTCCGCATCCGCGCCTGGGCCGAGGTCTCGGCGAGCTACCTGATCACCGATCCGCGTGCCGTCGACGCGCTGTCGCCGTACTACGTCTGGACGACCGACTACGCCGAAAAGCGGCTCGAATGGAAGCGTCATCACCCGATGCACGTGATCCTGCTGCGTACCTACCGAATTCCGCGTCCGGTCACCGTCAAGGTACGCCCTGAGTACCACGGCTGCCGCTCCTGGATCGAGCTGCACCGCGACCTCCCCTTCGAGGGCACTCCCGTGCTCTCCG
This sequence comes from uncultured Solirubrobacterales bacterium, assembly GCA_965653255.1. Lineage (GTDB taxonomy): Bacteria > Actinomycetota > Thermoleophilia > Solirubrobacterales > Thermoleophilaceae > JAAYBF01. The sequence continues at coordinate 4,962 of CBFGZN010000076.1, forward strand.
ACGAGGAGTTCGACCGCGCCGCCGCGGAGATCGAGGCGATCGCCTCGGACGCCGTTCCAGTTCTCGCTTAAGCGGGAACCGGAACGTCAGCGTCTTCTAGCACCGCGAGCAGCGCGGTGACGACGCCGGGATCGAACTGGTTGCCGGAGCCGGCGATCAGCTGCTCCCGAGCGTCGGACTTGGACAGCGAGTCGCGGTAGGGCCGCTCGGCGGTCATCGCGTCGTAGGCGTCGCAGGCGTGGACGATGCGAGCGCCGAGCGGGATGTCCTCGCCAGCGAGGCCGTCGGGGTAGCCGGCGCCGTCCCAGCGCTCGTGGGCGTGGCGGACGAGCGGCCGAACGTCTTCGAGGAACTCGACCGAGGACAGGATGCTCTCGCCGACGACGGTGTGGCGCTCGATCTGGAGGCGCTCGGTCTCGGTCAGCGGGCCGCGCTTGTTGAGCACCTCGTCGGAGACCGACACCTTGCCGATGTCGTGGAAGATCGCGGCCAGGCGCAGTGCGCGAACGTCGTCCTGACTCAAGTCGAACCGCTCTCCGACAGCGGTCGCCAGCTCGACCACGGCACTGGACGAGCCGCGCTCGCGGTCGCCGGCCTCGAGCGCGGTGGCCAGCGCCTGCGCGGTGCCGATGTAGGCGCCGTCGAGCCGCTCGTAGAGCATCGCCGAGCGCAACGCCGAGCCGACCTGGCCGGCGACGGTCTGCACCAGACGCGCGTCATCCTCGTCGAAGGCGTTCGGCCGCTCCTCCTCGATGTCGATCGCTCCCCAGAGCTCGTCGCCGACCCAGAGCGGCACGACCAGCTCGGAGCGCACGTCGGCGGTCTCCGGCTTCGCCACGTAGTCCGGCTTGTCGCGGACGTCGCCGACGATCACCGGCTGACGCTCGCGCAGACAGCGCCCGATCACGCCGGCGGCACGTGGCATCGCCAGCGCGGGACCATCGCCAGGTGGCATGGCGGTCCCACGCCACGCGACGGCCTCGACGTAGTTGTCCTCGCGAATCCGGACGATCGCGCAGAGGAAGTAGCCGAAGGCGCGCTCGAGCTCGTCGACGGCGGCGCCGATGATCTCCTCCGGGTCGGTCATCGCCGATAGGCGGGTGCCAATCGCGTTGGCAAGCGACAGCTGCCTCGTCCTGATCCGCAACCGCTCGGTCTGCTCGCGACCCTGGTCCGGCCAAGCGGCCTCGACGGCGGCGAGCGGCGCGATCGGCGGTTGGAGGCTCGTCTGCGGCGCGGGCAGTGGACGCAGGCCGGCAGGTAGTGAGGAGTAGGCGACGACAGATCCTCGCCCGCGGTGCTGTTTGCCGTGCAGGAGAGCCCGATCGGCGTTTTCGATCAGCGCGGCCGGCGTCTGGTCGGGCTGCCACTCGGCGACACCGGCACTCGCCCCGCAAACGTCGGGGACACCGCCGTCGGCGTCGAGTGCGCGCTCGATGCCGTCGAGCGTCCGCCGCGCGAGCTCGGCGGCCGCCTGCTCGTCGGCCTCGATCGCGACGATCGCGAACTCGTCACCGCCGTAGCGGGCAACGAGGTCGTACGGGCGGACTGTGCTGCGCAGCGCATTGCCGACCCGGCGCAGCACCTCGTCGCCGGCGAGATGGCCGTGTTCCTCGTTGACCTGCTTGAAGTCGTCGAGGTCGATCAGCACGAGCGACAGCCGGTGGCCGGTGCGCTCGCCGCGCTCGATCTCGCGTCGCAGCATGTGCTGCATCGCGGTGTGGTTGAGGCAGCCCGTTAGGCCGTCGGTCCGCGCGACCTGCGCGAGCCCGGCGTGGGCGCTGGCGTTGCGACAGGCCGCCGCTGCCAGCTCGCCGAACGCCTCGAGCAGGTTCATGTCCTCGCGCGTGACCTCGTGGCGACGGTGGTAGCCGACCGCGAGCACGCCACGCAGCTTGCCGTCCCAGTGCATCGGGACCGCGACGCAGCTGCGCACTTCGCCGAAGAAGGCAGCATCCGGCTTGGGCGTCAGCTCCTGGTAGTCGTTGGTAATCAGCGGCTTGTCGAGCTCGGCGACGCGGCCGGACAGCCCGACGCCGGGCGAGACCTCGTAGCCGATCGCCTCAGGCGCGATGCCGTGGACCGCCTCGACGGTCAGGCCGTCAGCGTTGCCACGGTAGATGGCGGCGTTGTCGCCGTCGAGGATGCTCGCCGCCTCGGTGCAGATCTGGACGAGCACGCGGTTGAGGTCGAGGCTCTCGTTGAGCGTCTTCGCGGCGCGCGCGAGCGCAGCCTGCTGGGCGACCTGCTCGGCGTGCTCCTCGGCGAGCCGCATCTGGGCGAGGCTCGCGGCCGCGGCCGCGGCGAAGGAGCCAGCGACGCCGATCTCGACCTCGCTGAAGTCGCGTCCCTCCTCGTCGAGCAGCAGCAGGACGTTGCGAACCGCGCTTCCGGCGCGCATCGGTAGCAAGAGCACGGTGCCGGAGCTGCCGTCGAGACCGAGCACACGGTCGATCGCCTGGGCCTCGGCGCGCTGCGCGAGCAACGCCGGCAGTCTCTGATCCAACAACAGGCTCAGTGGCGGCAGGTCGGCGACCGGGAGCGTGCGGCGCGCGACGCCGATCGCCGGGCTCGCCACGACGGGCTCGGTGCGGCCCTCGCTCTCGTGGACCTCGAGCAGCACCGCGCGTGCGACGCCAAAGAAATCTCGCGCCTCGGCGACCAGCCGGCGGCGGACCACGTCTGGCCCCTGCAGGTCGGCGGAAGCGCTCAGCAGGCGGGTTACCGCCCGCATGGCGTCCGTAGCCGAGCCGACGCGAGCGTCAGCTTCCCCTACAGGGGCCAGTCGGGTGACAGGGCGAGGGATGCCCACGAACTAGTGATCGGCCACAGCGCCCTCTGGCTTTAGCAACAAGCGGGCCAAATGGCCCCTTTCAGCACTCTGTCAGAGGCCGAGGGTCTTGGCGATGATGTTGCGCTGGATCTCCGACGTGCCGCCGTAGATCGTCGTGACGACCGCGGAGCGCAGGTGGCGCTCCATCGGGTACTCCTTGGCGTAGCCATAGCCACCGGCCATCTGGACTGCCTCGAGCGCGCAGCGCTTGGCCAGCTCGGTCGCGGCGAGCTTCGCCATCGAGGCCTCCTGGGGCAGCATCCGCAGCGGGTCCTCGTCGGTCAGCCGCGCCACCCAGCGAATCAGCAGCCGCGCCTGGACGAGATCTGTCGCGAGGTCGGCGAGCCGGTGCTGGAGCGCCTGGAACGACCCGACCGGGCGACCGAACTGATGCCGCTCCTTGACGTAGGCGAGCGTGTCGTCGAAGGCACGCTGGGCGAGTCCAAGCGCGAGCGCGGCGAGGATCACGCGCTCGTTGTTGAGGCCCGCCATCAGCTGGATCCAGCCGGCGCCCTCAGTGCCGAGCAGGTTCTCGGCCGGCACCCGGACGTTGTCGAGATGCAGCTCGTTGGTGTCCTCACCGCCGAGCGTGTCGATCGGCCGCATCGTGAAGCCCTCGGCGTCACGCGGGACCCAGATCATCGACAGGCCGTCATGACGCTGGGAGCCCTCGCCGCTGCGACAGACGATCAGCGTGTGGCTGGCCTTGTGCGCGAACGAGCACCACATCTTCGAGCCGTCGATCACCCACTCGTCGCCGTCCCGGCGCGCCTTGCACTTCAGCGCTGCCACGTCGGAGCCGGCGTCGGGCTCCGACATCGCGATCGCCAGCGTGCCGCCGGCGGCGACCCGGCCGAGCAGGTCCTGCTTCTGCTCCTCGGTGCCGAACTTGTTCAGCGCGCCGACGCAGATCAGCGTGACGCCGTAGGCGCCGACGGGGATCTGGCCGCGCGCGCTCTCCTCGAGGAACAGCGTCGCGTCGAGGAAGCTGCCGCCCGAGCCGCCGTACTGCTCGGGGATCGTCACGCCGTACCAGCCGAGCTCGCCCATCTGGGCGGCGATCTCGTGGTTGTGCGGGTCCTTGCCGCCATCGGTGAGCGCGTCGAGGCGGTCGGGCGTCACCTCGCGCGCCGCGTAGTCGCGGATCGCGGAGACGAAGTCGCGCTGCTCGTCGGTCAGGCCGTGGTCGGCGGGGCTGCTGGGCGCTGCGGTTGCCATCTAGCTCTCTCTCCTCATTTGAAGCGGCTCAGCTCGCGCCGCGCGATCGACTGCTTGTGCACCTCGTCGGGGCCGTCGGCGATCCGCAGCCAGCGGCCCTGGCGCCACATCAGCGCCAGCGGTACGTCGTCGGACATCCCGAGCGCGCCATGGACCTGCATCGCACGATCGCAGACCGCCTGGTGCATCTGGGCGGCGACGACCTTGATCATCGAGATCTGCTGGCGCGCGGCGTGCTTACCCTCGGTGTCCATCTTCCAGGCGGCGTGCAGGACCATCAGACGAGCCGCGTCGATCTCGATCCGCGAGGTCGCGACGAACTCCTGGACGAACTGCTTCTCGGCGAGCGGGCCGCCGAACGCCTCGCGCTCGTTGGCGCGCGCGCACATCAGCTCGAACGCGCGCTCGGCCGATCCGATCGCGCGCATGCAGTGGTGGATGCGGCCGGGGCCGAGTCGCGCCTGGGCGATCGCGAAGCCGTCGCCGCGCGGACCGAGCAGATTGGTGGCGGGAACACGGACGCCCTCGTAGGTGACCTCCCAGTGGCCGGGACCGGCGCTGTGGCCCATCACCGGGACCGGCCGGACGCCGGTGAAGCCGGGCGTGTCGACCGGAACGAGGATCATGCTCGCGCGCTTGTGCGGCGCCGCGTCGGGGTCGGTGACGACCATCGCGATCGCGACGCCGGCGCCGTTGTAGCCCGAGGTGAACCACTTGTGGCCGTCGATGACCCACTCGTCGCCGTCGAGATCGGCGCGCGCGGCGAGCCCGGTCGGGTCCGATCCGGCGGTCTCGGGCTCGGTCATCGAGAAGCAGCTGCGCACGTGGTCGTTCAGCAGCGGCGCCAGCCAGCGCTGCTTCTGCTCGTCCGTGCCGTACTCGGCGAGGATCTCCATGTTGCCGGTGTCGGGCGCCGAGCACTTGAAGACCAGCGGCGCGACCGGCGAGCGGCCCATGTCCTCGCAGAGCAGCCCGTACTCCCAGTTGGCGAGCCCCGGGCCGTGCTCCTCATCAGGCATGAAGAGGTTCCACAGCCCCTCCCCCTTCGCCCGCTCACGCAGCTCGATCAGGATCGCCGGGTAGGCGACGCCCGGACCGACATCCGCGTCGAGCGCGCGCATCGCCTCGTCCTCGACGGGCATGACGTGCTCGGCCATGAAGGCTTGGACGCGCTCGCGCAGCTCGGCGACGCGCTCAGACGGGGCGAAGTCCATCGCGCGCGAAGGCTATCGGGCGCGTGTCAGCCGGCTGGTTGGAGCAGGTAGGCGAGCAGTGCGACGCCGCCGCCGACTAGCAGCACCACCGCCGCGATCTTCAGCGCCTGAGCAAGATGCGGGCCAGCAGCATTGCCCGCGGCCGCCATGCCGGAGTCCGGCAGCAGCTCGCGAGCGGCCTCAACGCCGGTGACCGGCACGAAGATGTCGCGCGGTCCCGCCGCCAGGAAGTCCGGTACGTCGAAGCCCATCGAGCGACTCAGCGAACTCGGTATGCCGTTCTCGAGCAACAGCCCCTGGATCAGCTCGGCCTCGGCCTGATTGCCCGCCCACGCAACCTTGACGAGCTCCCCCTCGGTGTAGCGCGGATCGATCTTGCGGGCGCGTTCGTGCGCGGCGTCGCGTGGAGGCTCGGTCTCCTCCTCTCCCCCATCCGGTCCAGGGAGATCAGCCAT
>CBFGZN010000077.1:0-10599 GCA_965653255.1 uncultured Solirubrobacterales bacterium
GTGCTCGCGTTCGGCGCGCTCTACTTCTTCATGGTCGTCAACGTCTACGGCATCGGCGTCTGCCCGACGACCGTCTTCTCGACGCCCGGCGGCACCGTCCGTCGCGTCGAGCTCGGCAACCTGACCGAGGACCAGCTGCGCACCTACGTCCGCAAGCTGGTCGCGCGCTCCGAGGCCCAGTGAGGTGAGGTGGTGGCGCCGGCGATACAGCAAGGCTGGGTCGCCGACGAGCTCACGTCGGAGTTCCCGGCGCTCGGTGTCTACTGGCTGACCGTCGACGCACGGGCCGGCAAGACGGCGAAGGCGGTCCGCGAGCGGATGCGCATGCTCGCCGGGCGGATCAGCGGCGCGACGGTCGTCCAATCGCGCCAGGACAGCGTGCCATGGTCGTATCGCGTCCTCTGGCGGCGGCTCGGCGTTGATCCCGACACCGACCGCACCCCGGTCGAGGAGCTGATGGTCCAGCGGTTGGAGCACGGCGGCCTGCCGAGCCGTGGCCTGCCGGCCGACGCGGTCGTCGTCGCGACGCTCGAGACCGGCGTGCCGATCGTCGTCGCCGATGCGGCGAAGCTGTCCGGCAGCCCGGGGCTGCGGCCGGCAGTGACGGGGGAGACGCTCGGCGGAGTCGAGGGCATGCTGCGCGCCGGCGAGATCGTCTACGCCGACGAGCAAGCGCCGCTGGCGCGTCTCGACGGCCAGCTGGCGGCGGACTACGCGGTCGACGACGACACGACGGCGATGGTCGTCTGTGCGCTGGCCGCTCCAGCGGTCTCGCAGATCGAGATCGACGAGGCGCTCTGGATCGCCGCCGACCTGCTGGAGACCGGTGGTACGCTGGAGGAGTCCGATCGGGGGAGCAAGCAGTGATCGACGTACTCGAGCGTTCGAACGCAGTAGGACAGCCGCTCCAGCCAGGCGCCGCGATTGACGAGCGACCTGCCCGGCGTGCCCTGCACGGCCAGATCGAGCGGCTGGAGCGCGACCTGGCGAAGCTGTTCGCCGCCTCGTGGCCGCGCAAGGGACTCGAGTTCGGCGTCGATCGGCCGAGCGGCCGCCCGCGGATGCGCGATCTTGGCGAGCTCGAGCAGATTCGCGACGCGCTGGCCGAGCGGGTCGAAGATGCTCGTCGTGACCTGCGTGAGCGCCACGCTGTCGAGGACGCCAACCGGCGCCTGATCGACGACATGCTGCGCCGCCCCGAGGACCACCGCTGGGTTCGGGTCGGCAACGCCGACATCGGCGAGCCCGGCTGCCACCACTGGCACGTCGTGCCACGCTGGGGCCTGATCGGGATGCTGGCCAACTGGTGGCGCGTCAAGATCTCCTCGGGTTGTCCCTTAGCCACCTGAAGGTGAGGCCATAGGGTGGGCAAGCGCAGCCGCAAGCGAGCGGACGGTGGAGGCACGGAGGTCGCGGCCGGCCGTGCCAGCACGCGCGCCGAGCGTGACGCTGCCCGTCGGGCACGCGCCGAGCGGATGCGCAAGGGACTGCCCGAGCCGGCACGTCAGCGCGACCCGAACCGGCGGCCGAAGCTCGACGAGCGTCCACCGCCGCTGTGGGCGCCGTTCCCGCTGACGGAGCTGCTGGTGCTCGCCGGGATCGTCCTGATGACCTGGGGCTTCCTCGAGGGGGGCGGTCAGGCGGCCAACGCGAAGCTCGCAGCGGGCCTCGCGGTCGCGTCGCTCGCCGGGCTCGAGCTCGCGGTCCGCGAGCACGTGACCGGCTTCCGCTCGCACACGACGCTGCTCTCCGGGGTGATCGCGATTGCGGCGATCCTGGTGCTCAACCTCGCTGCCGGCGTCTCCGTCCTCGGCCCGCTGCTGATCGCCGCGCTGCTTGCCTTCGTCGGGTCCTTCCTCGCGCTACGCCGCCTCTTCAGGAGCCGCTCGGGCGGCGTAGCGTTCAGGTAGCTCGCTCAGGCGAAGGCGAGCGTGCGCTCGCCAGCGAGCGTCGAGGCGACGATCGCCCGCTGGCGCTCGGTCAGCGTGCCGACGCGCTTGTTCTCAGGGATCGCGATCGAGTTCAGCAGACGCCGGCAGCGGGCGCGGCCCCAGCGCTTCTGGCTCATCAGCACGTCGCTGATCGACATGCTCTCCGCCTCCCAGGGGCAACTCAAGATCACCTCGGCCGCGGGTAGGTCGCCAGCCGCGATGCGGCGCTTCATCTCAGCGCGCGCAAGCCTCACCCGGTTTGCGTGTTCGAGCGCCTGCAGGTGTTGAGCCTGGCCGGCACCGAACGCAGCGATATTGCCCATACGTCCTCCCCGCACTTAGTGCGTACTTGACAGCGGATGCAGTTCCCCTTGTGGGCTCCGGGCTCTCACCACCAACGTCCGCGCCGTTGGCCTCCTTGGAGGGATCGAAGCCGAGGACGCAATAAATCGAAGCAGCCGCCGACCGGGAACAGCGGTTCGTCCGGCTCGTACGCTAAGAGCGGGCTTTTTGGATTTCGACGTCCGCCTCGGGGTCCTCGGGCAGGACGGCGTAGGCGCGCTCGAAGATCTCCAGCGCGCGGTCGAGCTGCTCGCGCTCGTGCGTCGCCATCACGCTCGTCCGCAGCAGCGCACCGCCGCGCGGGACGGCGGGGTAGAGGGCGACGTTCGCGTAGACGCCAGCCGCGTAGAGCGCCTTCCAGAACAGGACGGCCTTCCAGTCGTCGCCGATCGTCACCGGGACGATCGGGGTGACGAGCTCCGAGCCGTCGGCGAGCGTCGCCGGCTCGACGACCTCGAAGCCGAGCTCGGACAGCCCGCCGTGCAGATAGCGCGCGTTGTCGAGCAGCCGCGCCATCAGGTCGCGCCCCTCGTCGCTGCGGATGATCCGCAGCGCGCCGAGGGCTGCGCCGACGGCAGCGGGTACGGCTGCCGCGGTGAACATGAACGCGCGCGACTGGACGCGCAGGAAGTCGATCACCTCCGCCGGGCCCGCGATGAAGCCACCGCAGGACGCCAGCGACTTCGAGAAGGTGCCCATCCGCAGATCGACGTCGCCGGCCACCCCGAGCTGCTCGCAGGCGCCGGTGCCGTTCGCGCCGAGCACACCGACGCCGTGTGCCTCGTCGACCATCAGGCGGGCGCCGTACCGCTTGCAGAGCGCGACGATCTCCGGCAGCGGAGCAAGATCGCCCTCCATCGAGAAGACACCGTCGACGACGACCAGCACGCCGCCGCCATCGCTGCCCGCGCGATCGAGCATCCGCTCGAGCTTGTCGAGCCGGTTGTGGCGGAACGGCCTGATCCGGGCACGCGACATCGAGACCGCGTCGAGAATCGAGGCGTGGTCGCCGGAGTCGCAGATCACCGTGTCGTCGGGACCGAGCAGCGTGGCGATGCAGCCGACGTTCGCCAGGTAGCCGGCGGTGAAGACGAGCGCATCCTCGGTGCCCATCCAGTCAGCCAGCTCACGCTCGTGCTCGAGATGCAGTGGCGTCGTGCCGTTCATGAAGCGCGAGCCAGTCAGCCCGGTGCCGTAGCTGTCGAGCGCGTCGCGTGCCGCCTGCTTGACGCGCTCGTCGCCGGTCAGGCCGAGGTAGTTGTTCGAACCGAGCGTGATCCGCTGCTTGCCCTCCATCAGCGCGATCGGGCCAGGCTCGGCCTCGACGACACGGAAGTAGGGCAGCAGGTCGTGCTCGCGCGCCGCCGTCAGCTGCTCGAGCCGATCGTGGTTGCGCGCCTTCGCGAAGAGGTCGGTTTCGATCGCCATTGACTAGGGTGCCGCGCCGTGGCCTTGGAGGTGGCGCGACCGGCGGGAGTTCGTCGAACTGCCTTACCGGCTGCATGCTAACGCCGAGCAGTGGATTCCTCCGCTGCGGCTGGAGCGCCACCTGTTCATCGTCCAGCGGCTGAACCCCTTCTTCAAGCACGGCGAGGGTGAGCTCTTCCTCGCCCGCCGCGAGGGACGTGTCGTCGGGCGGATCAGCGCGCAGATCGATCACGAGTTCAACGCCCACCAAGGCAACGACTGGGGCATGTTCGGCTTCCTCGAGCTCGAGGACGACAGCGAGGCGATGGGGGCTCTGCTCGACGCGGCGGCCGGCTGGCTGCGCGCACGCGGACGCGACCGGATGGTCGGGCCGATGGACTTCACGATGAACGAGGAGTCGGGCGTCCTGGTCGAGGGCTTCGAACGCGAGCCGTTCGTCCGCCAGCCCTGGCATCCGCCCTACTACCAGCGGCTTTGCGAAGGACATGGGCTGGGCAAGGCGATCGACCTCTGGATGTGGGAGCTCTACATCGAGGACCGCGGCAAGATCGTTCCGGAGATCGTCGAGATGGCTGACCGGCTCGAGCCGAACCACGGCATCCGCATCCGCAAGATGTCGCGCCGCCACCTGCGCCGCGACCTCGACCTGTTCGCCGAGACCTACAACGAGGCCTGGAAGGACAACTGGGGCTTCACGCCCTACACCAAGGCCGACCTCGACACCTACGCGATCGACCTCCAGCTCGTCTACGACCCCAACTGGTTCATGATCGCCGAGAAGATCGACACGGGGGAGACCGTCGGGATCGCGATCACAGTGCCCGACGTCAACCAGGTGCTGAAGGGAACGAACGGGCGACTGTTGCCGTTCCTGCCGCGCTACCTGCGCCGGCGCAAGATCGTCGACCGCGTGCGGGTCGGCTTCCTCGGAGTCAAGCCGGAGTACCAGCACACCGGCGTCGCGGCCGGCTTCTACATCGAGCACTTCGACATGGCTGTCGAGACGCCGCAGAAGTGGGGCGAGATGGGGTGGATCCTCGAGACGAACGATGCGATGAATCGGGGGATGGAGGGGATGGGCGGGAAGGTCGTGAAGAAGTACCGGATCTACGAGAGGGTGCTGTAGATCGGCTAGGGCTCGGGCGTGGCTGCCCGCGGGTCCTGTCTCCGATTTTGGTTTGAGTGCTCGTTCCTGCGCCTCAAACGCAAAATGCGTCGCCACCCGCGGGGGCCGTCCGCAGGGCGGTTACACTCGGCGTTCGTGTCCGAGATGGGCGACAGCCGCGCGGACGATGCCGGGATCGACGGAGAGCTCGTCCCTGAGGAGGAGCAGGTGGTCGAGGCGCGAGTGCTTCCGGCCGTCGCGGGGGCTCAGCCCGAGACGGCTATCGCGACGCGCAAGGTCTCGGTCCCGGCGACAGTCGCCGCGGCCAGCGGCGGGATGGTGCTCGGCATCGCTGCGTTCATGTTGCTGCGCGTCCTGCGGCGGCCGAACGCCGCGCGGTCGGTTGCGAAGCGGCGACGGCGGATGCAGGCGAAGCGGCAGGGCGTTGAGGTTGCGGCTTCGCGGTCCTTTCTGGTCGACGTCCACCTGTTGAAGCGCTGAACGCGGCGCTGGCAGCCGCTGAGGCGCCAGAGGCGGCGGTGGCCGCCGTCGAGGTCGATGTGGTCCCGGTTGGGCCGTATCGGATGCCTGGTGGGGGAGTGGATGGTGTGTTGCGCAACCGCGATGGGGTGTTGGAGCGGTCGCTGCACGTAGGGGACGATCCTGTGACGGTTCGTGCGTGGGTTGCTGGAGGCGCCGTGCGGTTCCGTGGCGAGGCGTCCACCGAGGACGTAGCGACGGCCGGGATCGAGCGGATGCGCTTTGCGCTGGGTGTGGATCACGATCTACGACCGTTCCAGCGCGCCTTCAGCCGCGACAAGCTGCTCGGCCCAGTCATCCGGCGGCAACCTTGGTTGCGTCCGCGCAGGCGGCCGGAGCCGTTCGAGGCGTTTGCGTGGGCTGTGACGGAGCAGTTGATCGACGTCCAGCGGGCGTTTGGGATTCAGCGGGCGCTGGTGCGGCGGCATGGGCCGCGGAGTGGCTGTGGGCGGTTGCGGGACGTGCCGTCGGCGGCAACGGTCGCGCAGCTGTCGCCGGCGCAGTTGGATGCTTGCGGGCTGGCGCCGAAGCGGTCGGTCGCGTTGATTCGCGCGGCGCGCGAGATCGCGAGTGGGCGGGCCGATCTGGCGCGGCATGAGCCGACCTGGGAGCGGCTGCGGGCGGTGCGCAATATTGGCTCCTGGACGCTGGAGTGCCTGGCCTTCCTGGGGCAGGGGCGCGACGACCAGCTGCCGGCCGGCGATCTGGCGTTCGTTAAGTTGGTCGGCCGTGCAGCCGGGCTGGGGCGGCGGGCGACTGAGGGCGAGGTGCGGGCCTTCTTCGAGCCGTATGCGCCCTACCAGGGGCTAGCCGGTCTGTACGCGCTGCATGCGCCGCTCCCGGCGTTTCGTGGTTGATGCTCCCGCCTAACATGGGAGGGGACCCCGACCTCGAGGAGCGCGAATGGACGCCAAGTTGAGCAAGAGCGACGCGGAGTGGCGCGAGGAGCTCGATCCAGAGCGGTTTCATGTGCTGCGCGAGGCGGGAACCGAGCCGCCGTTCACCGGCGCCTACACGTACTCGAAGGCCGACGGGATGTACCGCTGCGGGGCCTGCGGCAACGAGCTGTTCAGCTCCGAGACCAAGTACGACTCGGGCAGTGGCTGGCCGAGCTTCACCGAGCCGGCGGTCGCCGAGGCGGTCGAGCTGCGCGAGGACAACAGCCTGATGATGCGCCGCACCGAGGTGCTTTGTGGCCGCTGCGGCTCGCACCTCGGCCACGTCTTCCCCGACGGTCCGGGACCAGGCGGTCAGCGCTTCTGCATCAACTCGCTGGCTCTCGACCTGGACGAGCAGCCGGCCGACGACTGACAACTAGTTAGGCGTTTGCCAGAGGTCCGAGACGCTCTCGATGCCGAAGATCGTCCGGGCGAAGTCGAACAGCTCCGACAGCGGGTCTGGATCGAACGGCGGCTCGACGTTGACCGTGACGTCGCCGATCTGCTCGAGCGTCAGGTCGAAGACGATCGTGCCGCTCTTGATCGCCGTGTTCTTGACGTCCTTGGGAACGGTGAAGCGCAGCTTCGCGTAGACGCGGCGTGGATAGCCGTCGTCGTCGACGTTGACCTCGACCTTCGCGGAGTCGATCGCCTTGGCGGCTTTGTCGATGTTCTCGTCGCTGGCCTCCGGCGCTCCCTCGACGTCGCCGAGTAGCCCGGTGAGCGCATCGGCCGGCGCCAGCTCGAGCAGGTCGTCCAGCACCTCTTGCTTGTTGACGGTTCCGGTGACGACCTGGGTCGAGTCGCCGCCGATGTCCTCACCGTCGGACACCTTGACGTTGGTAACCCAGTCGTCGGGATTGATGCCAAACTCGGCCAGGCTGGTGGGCTGCGGCTTTCCCGCGCCCTCCTCGAGCCCGAGATCCTCGAGCTGCCCCGGGTCGGCCTCGTAGAACTGGCCCATGAACTCGACGTAGACCTTGCCGTCGATGCCGCTGACGCGCGCCGGGAAGGTTTGGCCGCCGGCGCGCATGACGACGTTCCAGTCGAACTCCGGCAGCGCGTCGGCTCCGTTGGCGACGAACGGGCCGTGGCCCTCGATCGCGATCTTGCTGCCGAGGATCGGGAAGCCGGGGATGTCGGCGGTCGTGCTCAGGCGGACCTCGGCGCTGTCGATCTTCTTCGCGGCAGCCTCGCCGAGCACCGTCTTGGGGTCGGCGTCCTTGCTGTCGTCGCCGCAGCCGGGGCCGAGGACCAGCGAGCAGGCGATCAGGGCGGCGGCCGCCAACGGCCGCGAGAGGGGACGGCGCATACGCATCAAGTCGGGTTATAGGGATTTCATGCGCGGAATGTCACAGTCCCTGCCCCGGCAGGAACTCGTTCGTGAACGCTCCGCCGGCGTCCGGGATCTCCGTCAGCAGGCGGTTCTCGCGCATCCAGGCGGCGAACGCCTGCCACTCGGCGGGTGCCTGCCAGCCGAACGGACGTCCCTCGGCCGGCAGGAACAGCGGCAGCGTGACCGCGACCACGGCGCGCTGGAGCTTGGGGTCGAGGTCGGGGTTCGCGTCGAGCAGGGCCTGGACGCCGCGGTTCGGGTTGCGCGCGAGCTGGCGCGTCCCACGCGATAGCGCCGCGATGAACGCCCGTAGCTTGCCGCCGTCGCGCTCGAGCGCCGACTCGTTCGCGACCAGCACCAGCTCGTCGTAGGTCGGCACGCCGGCCTGCTCCATCCGGATGATTCGCGGCTTGCGGCCGTCGAGCCGCAGCTGGGTGCCCTCGTAGTTCCAAAAGGCGCCGAGCGTCGCGTCGACGCGTCCGGTCAGCAGCGCCGGGACGAAGTTGAAGCCGACGTTGCGCTCGGTGACGCTGCTCGGATCGACGCCGGCGTCGGTCAGGATCGTGTTCAGGTAGGCCGACTGGTAGTCGATCCCGGCGGTCCCGACCGTCTTGCCGGCGAGGTCCGCCGGGGTGCGGATGCCGGCCTTCGGCAGCGAGATGATCGACGCGAGCGGCTTGCGCACGACGGCCCCGATCGAGACGACGCGCAGCCCCTGGTCGCGTGCGCGCAGCACCTCGGGCTCGTACGAGATCGCGAGGTCGACGCGGCCGGCGGCGACCTGCTTGATCGGCGCCGCCGGATCGGGCGGCTGGCGGATCGTCACGTCGAGGCCGGCAGCGGCGAAGTCGCCGTTCGCCTCGGCGGTGTAGATGCCCGCGTGGTCGGCGTTCGGGAAGTAGTCGAGCATCAGCGTGAGCTCCTGTGGCTCACCGGGCTCGAGCACATCCTCCTTCTCGCCGCAGCCGGCGCCGAGCGCGGCGAGCAGCAGCGCGACGGCGAGAGCGATCAGCGGGCGGATCCGGGTCATGCGGGCACATCCTTTCGATTCCAGGGGCAGACGAGCCGCTCGGCCAGCGAGGCGAGCGCAAACAGGGCGACCGCCATCAGGGTGAGGATCACGACCCCCGCGTAGACACGGGGGGTTTGAAGCTGGTTGTTGCCGAGCAGCACGAGCCGGCCGAGACCGGAGTCGGCGCCGGCCCACTCGCCGAAGACGGCGCCGATCACCGACACCGTCGATGCCACGCGCAGCCCAGAGAAGAAGCTCGGCAGCGCCGCCGGCAGCTCGACCGAGCGCAGCGTGCGCAGCCGCGAGGCGCCGAACGAGCGCATCAGCTTGAGCTGCTCCGGATCGACGGCGCGCAAGCCGTCGAGCACGTTGACGGTGATCGGGAAGAAGCAGATCAGCGCCACGATCGCCAGCTTCGGGCCGATGCCGTAGTCGAAGGCGAGCACGAAGATCGGCGCCAGCACCACGATCGGAATCGCCTGCGAGCCGACCAGCAGCGGATAGGCGGCGTCGCGCAGCGTGCGGCTGAGGTGCATGCCGACGGCGGACAGGACGCCGACCACGACCGCGATCGCCAACCCGAGGAGAACCTCCTTCAGCGTCACCCAGGCGTTGTCCCAGAGCAGCGACCAGTCGTCCTCGAACGCCTGCGCGACCTCGCGCGGCGAGGCGAGCGTCAGGTCGTCGACCGAGTCGAGCGACGCCAGCCAGGCCCAGACGGCGACCACGCCCGCCAGCAGCAGGAGTGTCAGCGCCAGGCGCCTCATCGGCGTGTCGCTCCGCCGGCGCCGTCCGGCGTTGCCCGCCCGTCGGGCGCCAGCGCGTCGAGCGCCTGCGCGCGCAGCGCCGCCAGGAGCGGGTCGACGACCGCAGCGCGGCGGTCGCGCGGGCGGGGAAGCGGGACATCGAGCTCGGCTATGACACGCCCTGGCCGCGGTGACAGCACCACGACGCGATCGGAGAGGAAGAGCGCCTCCTCGACGTCATGAGTCACCAGCACGACCGTCCGCGGCTCGTCGGCGAGCGCGTCGGCGAGCCACTGCTGCATCTCGGCGCGCGTGATCGCGTCGAGCGCCGCGAACGGCTCGTCGAGCAGCAGCACCGGCCGGCCAGGCAGCAGCGTCCTGATGAACGCGACCCGTTGGCGCATTCCGCCAGATAGGGCGGCCGGACGCGCCTGGTCGAACTCCGATAGTCCGAAGCGCTCGAAGAGCGGCGCTACCTGTGCCCGCGCCGCGCGCCCGCCAACGCCCTGGGCCTCGAGCGCCAAGCTGGCATTGCCGAGCGCGTCGCGCCACGGCAGCAGCAGATCGCGTTGCGGCATCAGCGCGCAGGTAGCGAGCCGCGCGTCCACCGCCGTCGCGCCGTCGCCCGTCTGCCCGACGGCGACCGTGCCGCCATCAGGCTCCTGCAGGCCGGCGATCAACTCCAGCAGCGTCGACTTGCCGCAGCCCGACGGGCCGACGACGCCAAGCACCTCGCCCGGCCCAACCGCCAAGTCGAGTCCGTCGAGCGCCACGACCGTGCTGCCGCGACGACCTTCATAGCGTCGTGCCACACCGCTCAGCGCGACTTCGGCACTCATTTCGGACATCCGCTCCCTTCGCGGGCATTACCCCACAGGTTCAAAGGGTCGGCGCCGGGCGGAATCGCTTCCAAGGACGCCATCTCAGCCCGCTACCCGCGAGCTCCCCTGTCGTTTGCGCACCATAGCCAGTATGGAGTCGCGCGGCCATGGTACGGTCCCGTACTCATCCGTAAGGCATAGGGGGCTACGCAGTGGAGGGCGGTTTCGAGACAGATATTGCTGCGGGGGTTCGGACGGCAGGGTCGTCCATGGTGTTCGAGGGGGACGTTCCAGACCCGGATGCGTTGCGGCGTCTCGTGACCACGGCGCAGCGGCGCCCCCGTCCGGTGCTCCGCTTGCCTCCTCGGCTCGGCTTGTCGCAACGGGCCGTAATCGGCGC
>CBFGZN010000078.1:0-10590 GCA_965653255.1 uncultured Solirubrobacterales bacterium
AGGCCCCCCGGGGCACCTTCGACGTGCTGCCCGACGACGCGCAGCGCAGGCGCGAGCTCTACCGCCGCGCCGGCTCGACGCTCGGCCGCTACGGCTACCGGCCGTTTGAGACGCCGGTCTTCGAGGACACCGACCTGTTCGCGCGCGGGGTGGGGGAGTCGACCGACATCGTCCGCAAGGAGATGTTCACCTTCGAGGATCGCGGCGGCCGTTCGCTGACGCTGCGCCCGGAGGGCACCGCGGGTGTCGCGCGCGCCTACGTCGAGCACGGGATGCACAAGCTGCCGCAGCCGGTGAAGCTCTGGTACTGGGGCCCGTTCTTCCGCCACGAGCGCGCCCAGGCCGGCCGCTACCGCCAGTTCGCACAGGTGGGAACGGAGGCGCTCGGTTCCGACGATCCGTCGCTCGACGCCGAGTCGATCCTGCTGCTCGCCGAGCTGCTCGAGGCGGCCGGGGTCCGCGAGACCCGGCTGCGCCTGGCGAGCCTCGGCTCGCTCGACGCGCGCGCGGTCTACCTGGACAAGCTGCGCGGCTACCTGCGCGAGCACGAGGGCGAGCTGTCGGAGGACGTGCGCGGGCGGATCGACGCCAACCCGCTGCGCGCCTTCGACGCCGACCACGAGGGGACGCGCGCCGTGATGGCGAACGCGCCGCGGCTGCTCGACAACCTCTCGTCCGAGGATGCCGATCACTTTGCCGAGGTGCGCGCGCTGCTCGACGGCGCCGGCGTCTCCTACGACGTCGACCCGACGCTGGTCCGCGGCCTCGACTACTACACGCGCACCGTGTTCGAGTTCGAGAGCTCGAAGCTCGGCGCGCAGAGCGGAGTCGGCGGCGGCGGCCGCTACGACGGCCTCGTCGAGCAGCTCGGCGGGCCGGCGACGCCGGGCGTCGGCTGGGCGGCTGGGATCGAGCGGATCCTGCTGGCGTCCGAGGGCAACCTCGGCGGTTTCCCGCAGCCGGTGTTCGTCGCGATCGCCGACGGCGGCGACCGGCGCGCCGCGTTCGCGCTCGTGACGGCGCTGCGTGAGGCGGGGATCCGCACCGAGCTGGAGCAGGCGGGCCGCTCGTTGAAGGGCCAGTTCAAGCACGCCGATCGGCTCGGCGCGAAGGCCGTGGCGATCGTTGGCGACGAGATCGAGTGGAAAGACATGGGAACGGGGGAGCAGCGACCGGTGACGAACATCCAGGAGGCGGTACGGATCGCCGTGGGGCTCGACGCATGAGCACCGAGACCTTCGAGAACCGCTTTCGCAACGCGTGGTGCGGTTTGGCCCGCGCCGAGCAGGTCGGCCAGGAGCTGCGCGTGGCCGGCTGGGTCCACCGCCGCCGCGACCACGGCGGCCTGATCTTCATCGACTTGCGCGATCGCGAGGGACTGCTGCAGCTCGTCTTCCACCCGACGACGGCGCCGGAGGCCCACGAAGCAGCCCACAAGCTGCGCTCCGAGGACGTCATTACGGCCACCGGCAAGCTCGTCGAGCGTGAGGCCGGCACCGTCAACCCGGATCTGCCGACCGGCGCGGTCGAGCTCGAGGTCACGTCGTTCGAGCTGCTCGCCGACGCCGAGACGCCGCCCTTCCAGATCGACGAGGACGACAAGGTCGGCGAGGAGCTGCGGCTGCGCTACCGCTACCTCGACCTGCGCCGCGAGCAGATGGCCGAGGCGATCCGACTGCGCCACCAGGTGACGGCCGCGATCCGCCGTCACCTCGACGAGCGCGGCTTCCTCGACATCGAGACGCCGATCCTGACCCGCTCGACGCCGGAGGGCGCGCGCGACCACCTCGTGCCGAGCCGCAACCAACCCGGCTCGTTCTTTGCGCTGCCGCAGTCGCCGCAGCTGTTCAAGCAGCTGCTGATGATCTCCGGCTTCGAGCGCTACTACCAGGTCGCCCGCTGCTTCCGCGACGAGGACACGCGTGCCGATCGCCAGCCGGAGTTCACCCAGCTCGACATCGAGCTGTCGTTCGTCGAGGAGGACGACGTGATCGCGCTCGTCGACGGTCTGATCCCGGAGCTGTTGAAGATCGGCGGGATCGACGTCGCCACGCCGATCGAGCGGATGCCTTACGACGAGGCGCTGCTGCGCTACGGCAGCGACCGGCCTGACCGCCGCATCCCGATCGAGATCGCTGATCTCGGCGAGGTCTTCGCCAGCTCGGAGTTCAAGGTGTTCAGCGGCGCGCTCGGCTCGGGCGGCGTCGTCCGTGGGCTCAGCGCGTCCGGTGAGTTCCCGCGCAGCCGCTTCGACGCGCTGACCGAGCAGGCCCAGCAGCACGGCGCCAAGGGGCTCGTCTGGGGAGTCGTCGAGGACGACGGCAGCTGGCGCTCGCCGGTCGCGAAGTTCCTCACCGACGACGAGATCGCCGGCCTGATCGCGGCCACCGGCGCCGCGCCGGGCGACGCGATCCTCGTCGTTGCTGACGACCCGTCGATCGCCGCGCACGTGCTCGGCGAGCTGCGGCTCGCCGTCGGCGTGCCGGACGAGAGCCGCCACGACCTGCTCTGGATCGTCGACTTCCCGATGTTCGGCTGGAACGAGGACGAGCGCCGCTGGGACGCGCTGCACCATCCGTTCACCGCGCCGAGCGGCGATCTCGACGGCGATCCCGGCGAGTGGCGCAGCCGCGCCTACGACCTCGTCTGGAACGGCACCGAGATCGGTGGCGGCTCGATCCGCATCAACACCCCGGCCGTCCAGTCGCGCGTCTTCGAGGCGCTCGGCCTCGACGCCGACGAGGCGCAGGAGCGCTTCGGCTTCCTGCTCGACGCGCTCACCTACGGCGCGCCGCCGCACGGTGGCATCGCGTTCGGCATCGACAGGATCGTCGCGTTGCTCGCCGGCCGCGACTCGATCCGCGACACGATCGCCTTTCCGAAGACCGCCAGCGGCGCCGATCCGCTGACCGGGGCGCCGTCGCCGGTCGACCAGCGCCAGCTCGACGAGCTCGGCTTGCGGCTCAAGCCTGGCGTCATCTCCACGCCGCCCGCCTGAGCACGTTCAGCCAATTGCCACAGGGTTGGCCTGGTGGTGGTAGTGTCGGACTCAGCCCTAGCTTGTGCGCCAGCCGGCCCACATGTTGAGCCAACACCAACGGGATGGGTGTCCGGCTCGGGGCGTGACAGGCGCTCTGCCGCAAGTCGCGTCTCGGAGGACGCCCACGGTGCCAATATCAGGCCCAACCCGGTCGCCGGCAGCGGCAAGCTGGGGTTAATTGCGTCAAGCCCGCTCTTGCCTCTCCGGCATCTCGTAGAGTGGGTTCGATGCGTAGTACGGAGCTGTCCCATTCGCTGATCGAGCAGCACCTGAGCCAGCCCTACGGGCGCGGCGCGCTGGCCGATGCGCCACATACGGGCGCCGCCGGCGGGGCTGCTTGCGGCGATCTCGTCCGGATCTCGGTCCGGGTCGAGGGCGATCGGGTCGTCGAGACGGGCTTCGAGGCGTCTGGCTGTGCCGCCGTACGGGCTGCGGGCAGCGCGACCGCCGAGCTGGTGGAGGGGATGCCCGCGCTGACCGCGGCTCTCGTGTCTCCGGAGGTCGTCGCCAAGGAACTGGGTGGCCTGGCGCCGAGTCACATGCACGCCGCCGAGCTGACCTGCGACGCGCTGCACCGCGCGCTCGGCTCGGCCGCGCGCGCGGGTGACATCGAGATCGCACCGTCGCGGACGCGCACCCGCACGCTGGTCGCGATGAGCGGCGGGGTCGACAGCGCGGCCGCCGCCCAGCTCGCACTCGACGCGGGCGACGATGTCGTCGCTGTGACACTCGAGCTGTGGTCGGACCCGGCCGGCGATGGCGAGCAGAGCTGCTGCTCGCCGCAGGCGGTGCGCGGCGCGCGCGGGCTCGCGCAGCGGATGGGCATCCCGCACTTCACGCTCGACCTGCGCGACCGCTTCCGCGGCGACGTCGTCGACGATTTCCTCGCCGGCTACGCCGGCGGCGCCACGCCGAATCCGTGCGTCCGCTGCAACGGTCTCGTCCGCTTCGACTCGATGGTCGAGCTCGCCGACCGGCTCGGCGCCGCCAAGCTGACGACCGGTCACTACGCGCGGATCGAGCAGGACGACGTCGGACCGGTGATCCGTGCGGCGGTCGATCCGCGCAAGGATCAGAGCTACGTGCTCGCCCGCGTTACCACCGACACCCTGCGCAAGATCGGCTTCCCGCTCGGTGGCTACGCCAAGCCCGAGGTCCGCGAGCTGGCACGTCGCGCCGGCTTGCCGGTCGCCGACAAGCCGGAGAGCCAGGACCTCTGCTTCCTCGCCGGTACCGGCCAGCAGGCATTCGTGGAGCGCCACGGCAGCGACGAGATGCAGGACGCGGCCGGGGATATCGTCGACAGCGAGGGGCACGTGCTCGGCCACCACGACGGCCACCACCGCTTCACCGTCGGGCAGCGGCGCGGCATCCGGGTCGCCGCCGATCAGCCGCTCTACGTGCTTGCCAAGGACGCGAATCGGAACCGGATCGTCGTCGGCCCGCGCGAGCAGCTCGCGACGACGACGGTCGCGCTCGGCGCCGGTCGGCTGCACCGGCCTTCGGATCGGATCGACGCAGTTCGGCTGCGCTATCAGGGGGCCGTGCTCGGCTGCACGGTCGACGCCGAGCTCGACCCCGGCGACCACCAGGGCCTGACGATCGAGCTCGAGCGTGAGGTCGCGGCCCCGGCGCCAGGCCAGGTCGCCTGCCTGATGCATGGCGAGCATGTGATCGGCTGGGCGCTGATCGCCGAGCCAGAGGTTCCCCATGAGCGCTGATACCGGTCGCGATTTCGACCAAGTCGAGATCGAGGCACCGCTCGATCTCGCCTTCCAGAGCGTTGTCCGACTGGTCGTCGGCGGCATCGCCGAGCAGGCGAACTTCGGCTTCGAGGCGATGGATGATCTCCAGCTGGCGATCGAGCGGCTGCTCGCCGAGACCGGTAGCGACGGTCGCGTCAAGTTCTCGTTCGAGCTCAGCGACGGGGCGGTTCGCGCGCGGATCGGACCGCTGCGCGAGAGCGGGCTCACCGCTGCGCTGCAAGAGACCAACGGCGACGCCGGCGCGCTGTCGTTGGCGCGGATCCTGTCGGCGGTCGTAGATTCGTTCGGTGTCGAGCCGTCGACAGACGGCCAGATCGTGGTGAGGCTGGAGAAGCTGGGAACGCCACGCCCGTGAGCGACTACAGCCAGGCTGGGCGTGCCGCACGACAGCGCGAGGACCGCGAACTGCTGCGCCGCTACCACGCGGATGGCGACCCCTCGGCGCGAGAGCAGCTGATCGCGCGCCACCTACCGCTGGTCCGCTCGCTGGCACGCCGCTACGCCGGTCGCGGCGAGCCGCTCGAGGACATCGAGCAGGTCGGGTCGATCGGCCTGATCAAGGCGATCGACCGTTTCGACATCGAGCGTGAGGTATCGCTGGCGACCTATGCGACGCCGAACATCGTCGGCGAGATCAAGCGCCACTTCCGTGACAAGGGCTGGGCGATTCGCGTGCCGCGCTCGCTGCAGGAGCTCAACGCGAAGATGTCGGGCGCGATCGACGACCTGACCGCGCGGCTCGGACACTCGCCGAGCGTCGGTGAGATCGCCGAGTCGCTCGGGACGACCAACGAGGAGGTGCTCGAGGCGCTCGAGGTCGGTTCTGCTTACACGGCGCTGTCGCTCGACGCCGGTCCGGCGGGCAGCGACGACGACAGCGACCCGATGGAGACGATCGGCGGCGAGGACGCCGAGTTCGACCGCAGCGAGGACCGCGCGACGCTCGGCCCGGCGCTCGCCCAGTTGCCAGCCCGCGAGCGCGAGATCCTGCGCATGCGCTTCGAAGAAGGACTGCCGCAGACCCAGATCGCGGAGCGTGTCGGTCTGTCGCAGATGCACGTCTCGCGCCTGATCCGCCGCTCACTGGCGACGATGCGCGCCGAGTTGGATGAGTAGCGCGCGGCTCGGCGGCGTCCTGGCGTCGGCGCTGGTCCTGCTGGCGGCCGCCGGCTGCAGCGACGACGCCGATCCACGCGTCGACGCCGGCGCCGGTGGCTCGGTCGTCGTCGCCGAGGCGAACGCTCCTGGCTCGCTCGATCCCGCGCTGGTCACGACGCCAGTCGCCCGCCGCGCGGCTTGGCTCGCCTACACGCCGCCGCTGACCTACCGGCGTAGCGAGGGCGAGGACGGCACCGATCTCGTGCCGGGGCTTGTCGAGGAGATGCCCGAGACGTCAGACGACGGGCGCAGCTACAGCTTCCGGCTGCAACCCGGTCTGCGCTACTCGAACGCGATGGTCGTGCGCGCGAGCGACTTCGAGCGCGCGGTCGCCCGCTCGCTACGGCTCTCGCCGCACGGTCTCACGCTCTGGGGCGACATCGTCGGGGCACGCGCCTACGCTCACGGCAAGGGCGATTCGACCGATATCCGCGGCATCGCCGTCAACGACCGCACCGGCCGGGTGCGGATCGAGCTCGAGAACCCGGACCGGCTGTTCCGCTACTCGCTGGCGTCGCTTGCCGCAGCGCCGGTACCGCGTGGCACGCCGCTGCGCGACCTGTCGGAGCGGCCGCCGCCCGGCGTTGGGCCCTACCGCGTCGCGCAGGTGCGGCGCGGGGGAGACGTTGTGCTCGAGCGCCGCCGCGACTGGCGGCTACCCGGCGTCCCCGCCGGCAACGCCCAGGAGATCGTGACGCGGACGATTCCCGACCAGGAGGCGCGAGTCGATGCCGTTCGCGACGGTCGCGCGGACCTCGTCGAGGGCGAGTCGCCGGTGCGCATGCTGCCCGACATCCGGTCGAGCTACAAGGCCCGCTACGCGGAGTACCCGACGCTGAGCACGCTCTACGTCGCGATCGATGCCAGCCGCGCGCCGTTCCGCGACGGCGACGTCCGCCGTGCGCTCAGCTACGCGCTCGACACGCGCGTCCTGGCCCAGCTCCACGACGGCTTCATGCAGCCGACCTGCAACATGCTGCCGCCGGCGATCGCGGGTCACCAGACGCTCGACCCGTGTCCGTTCGGGGACCGCGACGGCGACGCTGATCTCGTCGAGGCGAGTCGGCTCGTTGAGGAGGCGGGCGCGACTGGCGCCAATGTGCGCGTCGCCGACGGCAGTGAGGAGCGCGGTCGCCGCCTGGCCCGTTACCTGGCAGCGACGTTGCGCAAGATCGGGCTGTCGGCGCGCGTGGTGCCCACGCGCGGCGACACACAGGTCGCCTTTGCCGCGTCGGCGCCGGCGATCCCCCATCCGGCGCGCTATCTCGACGGCGTCGACGATCCGGTGCTGTCGGCCCGTGTCGAGCTGCTCGAGCAGGAGCATGATCCCGAGGACGCCGAGCAGGAGTGGGCGGGCGTCGACGCAGACGTCGTCGGCCGGGCCTATGGGGCGCCATATGGCGTAGCGACCGCCGGCGTGCTGGCTTCCGAACGGCTCGACATGCAACGTTGCGCCCGCTTTCACCCGGTCGTCGGGATGGACTATTCGAGCGTCTGCCTACGCTAGGAGCCTGTCCAAAAGGTCTAATTGTGGTCTGACCAACTGACCATTTTGGCAGGGCGCGCTAAAGGTTTGGCCCGCTAGCAGTCGAAAAGCATCAAATGACTGCAACGAGGAGCTTTTTGACGGCTGTGGCGCTGGCCTTCGTGACCGCCACCGCGATCGGCTGCGGCAGCAGCTCTGACAGCGATCAGGCGTCCGCGGGCAAGCAGGGCGGGTCGATCACGATCGCCCAGGGCTCGCAGCCGGACTCGCTCGATCCGGCCGTCGCCTACACGTCGAACTCATGGGAGCCGCTCTGGCTCGTCTACACAGCCCCACTGACCTACCGTCGCGCTGAGGGTGCCGAGGGCTCCGAGCTGATCCCGGGCGTCGCCACCGCGCTGCCCAAGATCTCGGCAGACGGCAAGACCTACAGCTTCAAGATTCGCAAGGGCCTGAAGTACTCCGACGGATCGCCCGTCGCCGCCAACGACTTCGAGCACGCGATCAAGCGCGTCTTGAACCTCGAGTCCGGTGGCACCTATCTCTTCGAGGGGATCGAGGGTGCGACCGAGTACATCGAGGCCGGCGACGCCGACGGTGACATCAGCGGCATCACCGCAGACGACAAGACCGGTGAGGTCACGATCGAGCTGACCGCCGCCGACGGCAGCTTCAGCAACGTGCTCGCGACGACCTTCGCCGGCTTCGTCCCGGCCGACACGCCGTTCGAGAACATGACCAAGGACCCGCCGCCCGGTGTCGGTCCGTACAAGATCACCAAGTCGGTGCCAAACCGCGAGTTCGTGATGGAGAAGGTCCCCGGCTTCGACATCCCCGACATCCCGAAGGGCAACGTCGACACGATCACCACCGAGATCGTCAAGTCGCCGGCGCGCCAGGCCCAGGATGTGATCGCCGGCGATCTCGACTACATGCAAGACGCGCCGCCGACCGATCTCACCGCTGAGATCAAGGCGCGTTACTCCGATCGCTACAAGGAGTGGCCGACGCTCTCGGTCAACTACTTCTTCCTCAACCAGGCGCTGCCGCCGTTCGACGACGAGAAGGTCCGCGAGGCGGTAAACGTCGCGATCGACTCGACCGCGATCGCGCGGCTGTTCGGCGGCCGGCTGAGCGGAACCTGCAACCTGATCCCAGCCGGCATTCCCGGCCACGCCGAGCGCGACTGCCCGTTCGGCGACCCGAACGGGCCGGGCGACACGGCGAAGGCCAAGCAGCTGATCGAGGAGGCGGGCGCGACCGGCGAGAAGGTCACCGTCTACGCCAACAACGACACCAACCGGCCGCAGATCGGCGAGTACTACACCGGGCTGCTCAACGAGATCGGTCTCGACGCCGACCTGCGCGTCGTCGACGGAGCCGTGTACCTGAGCACGATCGGCAACGCCAAGACCAAGGCCCAGACCGGCCTCGCGAACTGGTTCGCGGACTTCCCGCACCCAGCTACGTTCATGCAGCAGGTCGACGGCACGACTATCCAGCCGACCAACAACGGCAACTACGGCAACGTCGACGACGCGGAGATCAACAAGGAGATCGCCGCGCTGCTGCCCGAGACCGATCTCCCGGCGGTCGCTGACCGCTGGGCGGCGCTCGACGAGCGGGTCGTCGACAAGTCTTACATCGCCCCTTATGGGTCCGAGGAGCTGACTACCTTCTTGTCCGACCGGATGGACTTCGAGAACTGCTCGATCGTCCATCCGCTGTACGGAAACGACTACTCGAGCTTCTGCCTGAAATAGCCGACACCGCGCGTGCAGGGCAGAGCCCATGGCGGCTTGCCCTGCGGCGCCTACGGCGCGATCGGATCTCGTTCGCGTTCGGTGCGCTATTCGTGGTGCTCGTGCTCGGCGCGCTGGCGGCGCCGTTGTGGGCAAGCGCGGTTGCCGACCGCGAGCCGAACCGGACCAACGAGACGGGTCAGATCGAGGTTGATGGCAAGCCCGTCAACGTTGTCTCGCTCGACGGCGTGCCGATCGGCCCGCAGTGGCGCGGCGAGTACTTCCTCGGCGCCGACGCCAACGGCCGCGACGTGATGGTGCGCCTGCTCTACGGCGCCCGCAACTCGCTGCTGATCGGACTGGCAGCGGCCTTGCTGACGACGATCCTCGCAACGATCGTCGGGCTCGTCGCCGGCTACTTCGGCCGCTGGGTCGACGCGGTCGCGCGTTCGACGCTCGATGTCATCTGGGCGTTCCCGGTGATCCTGCTCGGCGTGGCGCTTGGGACGTCGCTGGCGGTCGGCGGCTTGAAGATCGGGCCGTTCGAGCTCGAGGCCGGTTCGATGGCGATCTCGATCCTCGTGATCGCGGTCGTCTACGTGCCGTACATGGCGCGGCCGATCCGCGGCGAGGTGCTGGCGCTGCGCGAGCGCGAGTTCGTCGAGGCGGCGCGTGCCCAGGGCGTCGGGCCGCTGCGGATGATGGTCGGCGAGCTACTGCCGAACCTGACCTCGACGATCATCGTCTTCGCGCCGCTGATGGTCGCCAACGCGATCCTGCTCGAGGCGGCGCTGTCGTTCCTCGGCGTCGGCGTCGTGCCGCCCGACCCGTCCTGGGGCAACATGATCGACGCCGGCGTCGAGCGGCTCGTGACGGCGCCGCATCTGGCGATCGCGCCGGGATTGATGCTTGTGCTGACGGTGCTGGCTCTCAATGTCTTCGGCGACGGCGTGCGCGATGCCTTCGACCCGCGTTCGAGCGCGGCGTGGGGGACACGGCGGCCATGACCGGCTTCATCGCGCGCAGGCTCGCCCAGATGGTCGTCGTGCTGTTCGCGGTCTCGGTGCTGACGTTCCTGATCTTCAACGTGATCCCGAACGGCGACCCGGCGGCGCGGATGGCCGGCAAGTCGCCGACCGAGAGCCAGGTCGAGGCGATCCGTGCCGAGTGGGGCTTCGACGAACCGCTGCCGGTTCAGTACGTCAAGACGATGGAGCAGGTGCTCGGCGGCAGCGCGATCTCCTACTTCACCCAGCTCAACGTCAACGAGGAGATCGTGCGCGGCCTGCCGGCGACGCTGTCACTGGCGATCGGCGCGGCGATCCTCTGGATGGTCATGGGCATCGCGCTCGTGCTGGACGATCTCTGGACCGAGCTCCGCGAGAAGCACGCGCCGCT
>CBFGZN010000079.1:0-10531 GCA_965653255.1 uncultured Solirubrobacterales bacterium
CGACGGCATCGCGTTCAACGCGCTGTGGCCCAAGACGCTCGTCGCGACCGCCGCGGTCCAGAACCTGCTCGGCGGCGACGCCGCGATGGCCGCCAGCCGCACCCCCGAGATCGTCGCCGACTCCGCCTACGAGATCCTCCGCAAGCCCCCCTCCGCCGCCTCCGGCAACACCTACCTCGACGACGAGGTCCTCGCCGCCGCCGGCATCACCGACCTCAGCGGCTACACCGCGGGCGACGGCGACGCTGAGCTAGCGCTGGACCTGTTCGTGGCGGACTGGGGCGAGAACGGGGAACCGGCTCGATAGTGGTCAGTAGCCGTCGCACAGGTCTCCGAACATGTCGCGGTTGCGCTTACGAGCGACGCGACGCCCGTCAGCATCTCGCGCCACCACATGAATGACCTCGGATCTCGGCGGCAATATGGCGATGAAGTACTTGGCCCGGATCTTGGACCCCACGGGCCGCTTGTGTAGCTCCGGGATGACGATCGAGCCATCAGCGAGAGTGGCTGCGACACTGCGGGCGCGGCGTGACACGACGCCCACCAAGAACAGCTCACCGTTGCATTTGGGCGAAATTACGGTGCTAGTGAGGTTGGCCTCCCGCTCAGCCTCGCCTTGGAAGCAGGTTCCGTAGCCGCCATCTCCGCGAATCCACAGCTGCAGACATGGCTCCAGCCGCTCACCACGCCCGCCCATGAAGCGCCAACGCTTTCCGTCGCTGAGCGCGCCTCGCGCGACGAGTCGCAACGGCTCTGCCGTTCTAAAGCTGACGAACGCGATGTCGTAGCCGTAGCGGTCCCACTGCTCTATCTCACACCACTTGGCGGCACGTGAGACGTCTCGGCTGAGCGTGAAGGTCATCGAACGGGCATCAACAGGCCAGCGCGCGATCTCCACGGCAACGGTTTTGCGCGTGTAACGACGAAAGCTGGTTCCGCAGGCAACGCGTACTTCCTCACCCGACAGCTGCTCTAGTGTCGGCGGATGCTGCCCGTAGCGTGGCAGATCCACAACGGTGACCGTCAAGGAGCTGCCGTCAAGCGAGAACCGCGTCTCGTGCGCCTTGTCGTGCTTCAGCCGGACTGCCGCGTTTGCATTCCGCAACACTGAAACAACTAGCCCCCATGAACGCAGCAATCACGGCGATCCACACGGACCGCTCCCAGAACCCTCTCATCAGTGCCAATTGTCGGGACTCGATGCCGACAAGTCAAGAGCCTGCGCTAAGGTCGCGGGTGGATGAACCGCCGCCACGACACACACGTCACCGCCGCCACGGCCGTTTGAGGCAGGCGTTTGGGCTGTTGCCTGGACGCCGCGACGCGACCGTTCATGTGTGACCTTCGTGGAGGACTCTTCAGATGATTGACCAGCTTGCCGGCCTTGGCCGGCGGGACGACGTGGACGCCGAGCTCGACGCGATCGGCGATCCGGGATTGACGGCGGGCCGTGTGCTCGCCCAGCATCGCGGCCACTGGGTGGTCGCCGAGCCAGGCGGCGAGGAGCCGCGGCTGCTGACCGCACGCGGCAGGATGCGCGAGCAGCCGCCGGTTACCGGCGACTGGGTGGCGGTCGATTCCGCCGGCGAGATCGCGGCCCTACTCGAGCGGCGCGGGACGATCGTTCGGCGCGCGGCCGGCGAGGCGACGGCGCCGCAGGTGCTGGCGGCCAACGTCGACCTGGCGCTGCTGACGGCGCCGCTGCCCGAGCCGAACGCTCGCCAGATCGAGCGGCTGGCGGCGCTCGCCCACGCCGACGGCGTGGCAGTGACGCTGGTGCTGACCAAGTCGGATCTCGACCCCGACGCCGACCGCACTGCCGCCGCGACCGCACGCGAGGTAGGCGTCGTCGACGCGGTGGCCGTCAGCGCCAAGACCGGCGACGGGATCGCGGTGCTTCGCTCCTTGCTCACGCCGGGGAGCACAGCCGTGTTGCTGGGCCCCTCGGGCGCCGGCAAGTCGACGCTCGTCAACGCGCTGCTCGGCGAGGAGCGCCAGGCTACCGGGGCGATCCGCGAGCACGACGGCCGCGGCCGGCACACCACCGTCACACGCGAGCTGATCGCGCTGCCCGGCGGAGCGCTGCTGATCGACACGCCCGGCATCCGCGAGGTCGGCCTCTGGGACGGCGCCGGCGAGACCTACGCCGACATCGACGAGCTCGCGGCGGGCTGTCGCTTCAACGACTGCGAGCACGAGACCGAGCCCGGCTGCGCCGTGCGCGAGGGAGTCGACGCCACGCGGATCGAGGCCTGGCGCAAGCTCGCCCGCGAGCAGAAGTGGGTCGACGACCGTCGCGCGGCCGCCCGCGAGCGCGAGCAGCGTGGGCGCTCATACAGCCGCATCCAGCGTGAGGCTCGCGGGATGAAGGGCGACCGCTAGCGCGGTCGCGGCTAACGGTCAAGGTCGCGGTAGAGGAGCGCCCCGGCCAAGGCCGATCCTCCGGCGAGCGCGACCGTGCCCCAGCGCGCATTGGACGGCAACGCGTCCGCCGGCGTCGCGAGCGTGATCGCGATGTCGGCGAGGTCGCAGCCGACCGCAGCGGCCACCCAACCGGCCAGCCGTGCGGGATCGTCGCGCGACGCCAGTGCACCGGCAGACAGCACGACGTCCCGAGCACCAAGGCCGCGGATGACGAGCGTCGTGGCGGGACGTCGTGCGTCGGCGCCGATCCAACCGGTTGCGACCTTTCCGGGAGCGGCGAGCAATCCGATCCCGAACGCAAGCCGCCCGACGGCGAACAGCGAAGCGAGTTTGGTGGGACCGGGCACGGGACCAGTCCTAGCAGACGTGAGTCGACTCGACTCCGATCCGCGTCTCTAGACAACGTCGCGCGGATCAACCCTCGCCGGCCTGTTCTTCCGACCAACGCGGCGGACTCGGCACTACGCCCAGTCCGCATTTGCTGGCGGCGACGCCCAACTCGCGATCCCAGGTCGCAACTACGACACGTGGGGCCTCGATGCCCACCATGGTTGCCAGGTGCACAGCGTCATAACCACGCAGCGCATGCCGCTCCGCGAGGACGCCCGCGCGCCAGCACAGGTCA
Source organism: uncultured Solirubrobacterales bacterium (assembly GCA_965653255.1). Lineage (GTDB taxonomy): Bacteria > Actinomycetota > Thermoleophilia > Solirubrobacterales > Thermoleophilaceae > JAAYBF01. Next base: position 3,053 of record CBFGZN010000079.1, read on the forward strand.
CCGTCAGGTTGCACCAACCGCATCGAGGCGAAAAGCCGCTCGAGGTCAAGGAGGATCTCGGGACCTCTCCGAGGATCGATCCTATGGTCACGCTGCGCCGCAGCCACCCCTGCGCGAACTTCCGGATACGACACGTGGCTGGTGATTCGCCAGGATGCGGCGTCCCACATCTCGCTAGCTAGACCGGCATCCTTCTCGGTGACGATCATCTTCACCAAGGCCGAGCTGTCGAAGTAAGCGATCATCCCCGTTGCTCGGAGATCAGCGGCGCGATCGGCTCGGTAGGGCTTGGGCGATCGCCCAGCGGACGTGGCCGCCAATCTCCGGTGGGCTCCTGCACGAGTCCTCGTTGCCGCAGATCCGCCAACGGATCGACAATTTCCAGTGGTGTCAGTCGCGCGACTGGCTTGCCCCGCATTGTGACTACGACCTCGCCCCCCTCGGCCACATGGTTGACGTAGCGGCTCAGTTGGTTGTGAAGCTCGCGGATGCCAACTTCGCGCTTCAGCATGTGTAGCGTCATGAGAAGAATTCTAGACGCTACATCGGCTGGAGCCGTTCACCGTACGCTTCCTGCCCGATGCGCCTCCCACCTAGCACAGCGACCTTTGAGATCGAACTGCCCGCGCTCCGCTCTTGGTTCGGCATCGGGGTCGCCGGGAACTTCGCGGGGCACCTGGAGCAGGCTGGCGAGGCGAGCGACTTCATCAACGTGGAGGCGACCGAGACTGCTCCGAAGGGGCTGTTCCCCTTCTACACACCGGGCCACGACTCATTCCTGTCGGTCTTCCCACTGTCACACGACACGATCGCACGGCCCTCCGACCCCGACGCGGCCAAGAGCCTGCAGGCCGAGCCCGAGATCGGGTTGGCCTGCGACGTCAGATACGGCGACGACGGCCTGGTCGAGGCGCTCATACCGTTCGCCTTCGGCGCCTGCAACGACTGCTCGATCCGGCTTCCCGGCGCCGCCAAGATCAGCCAGAAGAAGAACTGGGGCGCCAACTCGAAAGGCGTCGCGCGACGCTTCCTGCCAATCGGCGCCGCCGGTCTCGAGCAGGCAACCGCTAGCTTCCGCCTTGCGTGCTTCCTGCGCCGCGAAGGCGAAATCCATGTCTACGGCATCGACAGCCCGCTGACCGGCTACTCGTACTACGGCGACCGTCTGCTCGGCTGGATCGTTGACCGGATGCGCAACCAGCAGGGCGGCCCCAACACACCGCTCGAGCCGATCGGCAACTACCTGCGTGCCTGCAGCCACCCGTCGAAGGCCCTGATCACCATCGGTGCGACTCGTTACACGCCGTTTGGTGAGTCGACCTACCTCGATCCGGGCGACGAGTCGATCGTCGTCGCATATGACGCGGCCGAGATCGAACCCGACGACATCGCCGGGGCACTCGACAGAGACGACGCGCGCCTGACCGCCGAGTCCGTCCTCACCCAGACAATCGGATGAGGACGGCAGTGGAGACGGTGGGAATCGAACCCACGTCCGCAGTCGTGCGAATACAGCGTCTACGAGCGTAGCCGGCCCTCTGTTCTCACCCCGAGCTAGCCTGACCGGCCGGGTTGCTCGGAGCCAGTCTCTGTAGTGAGTCCCCCCGCCGCCAGAGACGCGCGACGGGAGCAAGCCCGTTTCTGATGCCGAACATCTCCCCCACGGGCCGAGGGGAGGCCGACAGCTCACTGGCTAGTTTTAGCTAGGCAGCGAGCGCGAACGAGTGATTCTCATCCGCAACTATGGTTTTGCCGGTTGTTTAACGAGGCCTACCGACAACCTCGACTCGCAACTGCATCCACGGACCGACCACGTCGAAGCCTGTCGTCCCCGTAGAAGCCATTCCAGTCTAGCGCGGCACCACAGCCAATCCGCACTCCGCCGACGCGGCTGCAAGCGCGGCATTCCAGCTCGCGACCACGACTCGTGGAGCTTCGATGCTCAGCGCCGAAGCCAAGTGGACCGATTCGCTGGTGGCGAGCCCGTGGCGCTCGGCCAGCTCGTCGGCCGCGGCCGCGATCCGGTCGTCGGTCTGGACGATTTCGAGGCGATCGAGCATCGTCTGAGGCAAGGCGGTCTTGGCTCCTGCCTCAGAGCAGGCAAGCTCGCTAGACACGATCCGGTCTGCGGAGTCCCACAGGTTGGCGGCCAGCTCAAAGTCTGGCCCGGTCTCGGCGCGCTTGATCAGCGCCGAGCTGTCCATGTAAACGATCATATGTGAGTTCATGGCATATATGCTAGGTCGAGCATCGGCTGGAACGGACCGCGTATTCGCTAGTCACCCCACGACAGCCGGCACGCAGAGGCGTGCGGCCGTGTCGACCACCGTTTGCTTCGGGACTTCGGGATGATCGATCCACCAGAGCGCTAGGCCGGCGAGGCCGCTGGTAAGGAGCTCCGCCGTCGGCTCGACCTGATCGGCAGGCGCGTGGGCGCCGCCCACGCCGGCAACAAAGCCGGCCATCACCTCGCGGGCGCGCGCGCTGACCTCGCGACGCCGCCGACGCAACTCGTCGTCGCCGGACGCGTCGCGGAAGAGCATCGCCCAGGCGTGCTGGTTCTCGCGCACGTAGTCGAGCCAATGCTCGAGGATCAAGCGCACCAGTACTTCTGGCGCCAGGTCGGGCGCGACGCCGGCCACGCGCTCGAAGAAGGTCGGCAGATCCGCCTCGTGCTTGTCGAGCAACGCTACGTAGAGCGCCTTCTTCGAGTCGAAGTGGCGGTAGAGAATCGGCTTGGTGACGCCCGCCGCGGCGGCGACGTCATCGAGGCGCGTCCCCGCATAGCCATCGCGAGCGAACAGCGGGCCGGCCGCGCGCAAGATGACTGCCCGCCGCTCGGCGGTCGGCATCCGTCGCCGTTCGGGGATCGTCGCGGACATGGTTACCGCAGAGTAACTTGACTTGCTAAACTTGCTAAGTTACCTACCGGTAACAACACGCCTTGCAAGCCGACAGGAGGCTCCTCATGACCCCCGACAGCGAGCCCGTCCACGATCCCGTCCACCGCGCCCGTCACACCTTCACCCCCGACGGCGAGAACCTGATCGTCGACACCTGGCTCGAGCCCGGTGGCCAGCTGCCGCCCCACCTCCACCCGCGTCAGGAGGAGTACTGGTCAGTGATCGACGGCGAGGTCGAGGTGCTGGTCGGCAAGAACAAGCGGGTCCTGCGCCCGAGCGACGGCGAGGTGCCGGTGATGCCTGGGACCAAGCACGGACTCGAGAACAAGAGCGGCAAGACCGTCCACGCGCGCTGCCGCGTGATCCCGGCACTCGCCCTCGAGGAGTTCCTCACCGACAGCGCCGCGGCCGCCCAGGACGGCATGTTCACGCGCGGCGGCCTCCCCCGCGGGCTGCGCGGAGCACGCTGGGGCGCACGCTTCCTCAAGCGCCATCGCGGTGAGACGGTGATGACCTTCCCGCCCCAGTTCGTCCAGTCGGCGCTGATCGCCCTGCTCGCGCGCGACTGATCCGCGAGCGGGTCAGGCCGCCTGGAGCTGGGGCTCGAGGTCGGTGCCCGCGCGTCCCTTGCGCAGCGACATCGCAACGAGCGGGAAGGCGAAGGTCGAGAGCATCGCCGCCCCAACGAGCGAAGCGGCGGTCGAGCTGCGCATATGGCCGCCGTCGACGGCGATCGTCGTGATCGCGACGACGAGCGGCAGCTCGGTCGCCGAGTAGAAGCCGAGCGCGAGGCGGTCGCGGCGCTCCTTCAGAACGCCGCGATAGAGCAGCAGCGCCGGACCGCCGCGGACCAGGAAGAACAGCACCAGGAACAGCGGCAGCTTGTAGAGCGTCTCGGGCGACGACAGCAGCGCGTCGAGGTCGAACTTGACGCCGCTCACGATGAAGAAGAACGGGATGAAGAACCCGTAGCCGACCGCGGTCAGCTTCGACTCGAACAGCTCGACCTCGCGCCCCTGGAGCGCCATTCGCGTGATCAGGCCCGCCACGAAGCCGCCGAGCAGCAGGTCGAGCCCGAGCTCGTAGGCGAGCGCAACCAGGCTGAAGATCAGCAGCACCGACAGTCGGATCGCAACCTGGCTGCTCGCCTCGAGCGTGCGCTCCATCAGCGGCCAGCCGAGGAACGTCGAGCGCACCGCGATCACGGCGACCACAACCGCGATGGCCACGAAGGCGACGAGGATCGCCGCCTCCTCGACTGGCTGGCCGCCGGCCAGCACGAGCGTCACCAGCAGGATCGGGCCGAACTCGCCGATGGCGCCCGCCGCGAGCAGGAAGGTGCCGAAGCGCGTCGGCAGCTCACCGGCGTCACGCAGCACCGGGATCAACGTCCCGATCGCGGTCGTGGCCAAGGCCGACCCGGTGTAGAGCAGCGACAGCACGATCCCCGCCCAAGCCAGCAGCCCACCGACCGTGTAGGCGATCGCCAGCGACAGCAGCCAGCCGAGCAGTGCCAGCCTCAGCGGCTGACCCTGGATGCGCTTGAAGTCGATCTCGTAGCCGGCGAAGAAGAACAGCATCCCCAGTCCGAGATTCGAGAAGAAGTCGGTGAAGCTGTCCGACATCGCGAGACCGAGCACGTCCGGCCCGACGACGATGCCCAGCAGCAGCTCGAGCACCACCACGGGAATCGCGATCCGCTTCTGCAGCAGCGCCGACGTCAGCCCCGCGAGCGAGGCGACGGCCACGATGACCAGGAAGGACGCTGCGTCGACCTCGACCACGGGCGCAGCCTAGTGCGAAGGTCGGCTAGCGCTCGCGCTCGGCGAGGGCGCGCTGGATGTCCCGCTGCTGATCCTTCGCCTTGAGATCGCGCCGCTTGTCGCCCTGGTCCTTGCCGCGCGCGACCGCGATCTCAACCTTCACGCGCGCGCCCTTGAGATAGACGCGCGTCGGCACGAGCGTCAGCCCCTTCTGCGACGTCTGTCCGATCAGCCGCTCGATCTCGGCGGCGTGCAGCAACAGCTCGCGCGGCCGCTCGGGCTCGTGGTTCTCACGCGAGGCGGGCAAGTATGGCGCTACGTGCATGTTGTGCAGCCAGACCCGCTCCTGCTTGTCGATGTGTGCGTAGGCGTCCTTGATCTGGACGCCACCGTCACGAATCGACTTGACCTCCGAACCCTGGAGGATCACGCCGCACTCGATCTTCTCGAGCAGGTGGTAGCGAAACGACGCCTGACGGTTGCTCGCCAGGTCCCCGGGTGCCGCCTTGCGCTTGCCCTTCTTCGCCATCGCCGGCGACGCTACCGGCCCGACGGCCTCAAGCGACCGTCCGCTACATCGCGCCGAGCGTGGGCATAGAGCGTCTCGGGCGCAATGTCCGCCTCGTTTGGCCAGACGATCGTCCCCGCATCGGCATCCGCCCTCAAGGAGCAGAAGTAGTCGCGATCGCGAAGCGGCTCGAAGACCCCGCCGTAGCCAAGAAGGTAAGAGAGATCGATCTCGGCCTCCAAGCCATCCTCAAAGCGGACACGGACGGTGTATCCGTGGACAGGGGCGGCATCAATCAAGAGCGGGGTGCTTCTCATCACGCTGATCGTAGACGGCCTACCGAAGCGGCTCAATCGACAGCAAGGGGCGATGCGCTCGCGCACGCTGCCAGTTCTCGCGCAGCTCAGGACGATGCACGAGAGCCCACTCGACTACCAACTTCCGTATCCGAGGAGGCAATCTGCCCGACATGATCACCAGCCGCTCAAGGTCAACGGAGGCCTCCGAGGCACCATAGCGAGCATGAAAATGAGGGCGCCCGCGATGCTGGCTCTCGTCGTGATACATCCAGATCGTGATCCCATAGAAGCTGCTGATCCTGGGCATTGCGCCAGCTACGCCAGAACCAGCGCAAGCAACTTAAGCGGATCAATCTCGTGGTAGCGCTCCGCAGGCCGCCACACGAATGCGCGACCATCAGTATTCAAATGCAGATAGCGGCGAGTCCGATAGTGCTTAAAGGCGTGAATGCGAGTCGCGTCGTCGCAACCAACGACGAACATCCACATGAAATCGTCGATATGAGCAGGCGCAAGCGTGAGGAGCGGCTGCCAGTTTGGAACGTTCTCTGGCAGCGCGTGACCACGAAGAGGCTTTGAGAGCATCCAGCGATCCTCGACGGGTCTCCCTCCGGTAACAACACGCCGGAGTAACGACAGTGTGCGTCGTGGCTGACGGTTCGGTCGCTCTAAGCCATCAGGTCGAGGTCCACGCGTCCGCGCACCGGCTCGACCCGCGCTACCTCGACGCGCACCGAATCGCCAAGCCGTATCGCCCGGCCGGAGTTGGCGTCGACGAGTTGGCTCTCGTACTCGTCGGGCGCCCACCAGCCATCGACGCGGCGGACCGGCAGCATCCCCTCGAAGCGCTCGTCGCCGAAGCGCACGAACCAGCCCTTGGCGATCACCCCGACGACCTCTCCATCCCAGGTCGGCGGTTCACCGTCCAAAGAGCCTGCTGTCGCTCGCTCCGCCAACCGCCGCTCCAGCAAGAACGCCAGGCAGATGTCGTCGGCACCGCGCTCGATCCTCATCGCCGTCCGCTCGGCCTCGCTGCAGACGATCCCCAGCTCGTCGAGCTCGTGTGCCCGTGGCGCCGCATCGTCGAGCCCCAACCCGGCAAGCAGCGCCCGGTGGGCGACGATGTCCGGGTAGCGCCGGATCGGCGACGTGAAGTGGCAGTAGCGTGGCGACGCGAGCCCGGCGTGGCCGACGTTACGCGGCGAGTAGTAAGCCGGCTTCAGCGAGCGCAGCACGAGCGAGCTGAAAGCAGCCGCGCCGCGACCGTGCGTCCACGCATAGGCGGCAGCCATCCGCGATGCCTCGCCCGCGACGTCGGCTGCCTGCTGCGGGCTCATCGACTTCGGCGTCGCCGGCGTTGGCACGTCGAGCGCGGCCAGCTTCTCCAGCATCGCCTCGACTGCCGGCGGGTCCGGCTTCTCGTGCACGCGGTAGAGCGTCGGCAGCTTGCGCTCCGCGAGGTAGGTCGCGACCTGCTCGTTGGCGAGGATCATCAGCTCCTCGATCAGCACGTGCGACTCGGTCTCGAGGTCCTGGCTGGCGGCCACCACGTGGCCGTCACCATCGAACTCGAACTCCGGCTCGTGTGAGAAGACTTCGAGCGCACCCCGCTGCTCGCGGCGTTCGCGCAGCGCGCGGGCGACCGCGCGCGCGGCGGCCAGCGGCTCGTCCCAAGGCGCTTCGGCATGGGCGCGGCCCGCGAACACCTCGTCGACCTGGCCGTAGGTCAGGCGAACGTCGGAGCAGATCGTCGAACGGTGGAAGGACACCTTCCGCACGTCGACGCCGCGAGCCGGTCCTCGCCTGGGCGCAGCGAGCACTCGCCGTTGCTCAGCTGCTCGGGCAGCATCGGCTCGACGGCGCCGGGAACGTAGGTGCTCGTCGAGCGGCGCAGCGCCTCACGGTCGAGCGCCCCGCCTGGCCGCACGAAGGCAGTCACGTCGGCGATGTGGACCCAGACGCGGACGAGCCCGTCGTCGATCCGCTCGGCCGAGATCGCATCGTCG
>CBFGZN010000080.1:0-10383 GCA_965653255.1 uncultured Solirubrobacterales bacterium
CCGAGCGGTCCGCCGACGAAGCCGAGCTTGGTCGCCGCCTGCTCGACACGCTCGGTGAAGTCACGCTCGTTGAACGTGAACTTCAGCTCGCCATACTCGAGCACGTAGTCGGCGCCCGACTCGTAATTTCCACGTTTGGTGCTGTCCATAGGAGGCGCGCTGCAGTGGCGGGGCCAGCCGCAATGCGCGTCGGCATCCTAGCCCCGTTCCCTTCTCGCCCGGACGGATTGCAACGTGAATTGCACCCGATGGGGGGCGAGTTTTTCGCGGCCGTGACTTCATCGGCCATGAACCAAACGCTCTTGATAGTTGAAGACGACGAATCGACCGCTGAGTATCTCGCCGACAACCTCGTAGCCGACGGCTATCGCGTCGCGGTGGCGAGCGGCGCCGCCGAGGGGGTGCGTCAGATCGAGGTCCGCCATCCAGCCCTCGTGCTGCTGGATCTGGGGCTCGAAGACGGCAGCGGACTGGTCTTGCTCGACCGGGTGCGCTCGGCGGACGGGATGACGTCGCGGATCGACCCTGACCTGCCGGTGATCGTGATCAGCGGTCGCGCCAGTGAGGCCGACCGCGTCCGCAGCTTCGCGCGCGGGGCCGACGACCACGTTCCGAAGCCGTTGTTGTTGGTCGCCGGGTCTAGGCCCGGCTCGGCAAGAGGGACACGTCTGAACACCGCCCTTCCGCGTTCATCCACTAGCCGCACCGGCTCGCCGTCCTCGATGATCGACGCTAGAGCGGCCTCGCTCGGGACCGGCAGGATCATTAGCCCGTCAGGGTCAAGCTCAGGATCGGCGGCGTCCGGCTCGGGTTCGGCGGCGTCGGTCGCATTGTCTAGCGCGGCCTGCTCAGCCCAATACTCAGCGTCCGCCTGCGCGACCGTCTTACCGGCCGCTGCCTCGACTTGCGCGATCTGCTCGCGTAGCGCGCTGCGCGCGGCGCGCATGTCGTCGGCGCTGGCGATCAGAACCTGCTCGGGCATGTTCTCGACCCGGTCGATCTCAAAATGGTCGAATAGGGCTTCCAGGGCGCTCCTAACGGCGTCAGAGTCGCCGGCCGCCATCGAAGCCCGAACGATGGCTAGCGCGTCGGCAGCCGCCGGGACGATGGCGGCAGGGTCGGCCTCGCCGGCAGTCTGAGCCTCCAACCGCTCGACGGTCGCCGTAGCGGCTGCCTTCTCGCCCTCATGCTCAGCCTTGAAGTCTCGCCAGTCCTCAGCGTCCAGGTCGCCCGCCTTGAACATTCGCCACATGCGCGCCCGCTCGGCTTCTACGCGGCCAACCTCGCCGCGTGCTGACTCTAGGGCTGCCTTGCGTGCCTGCCGCGTCGTGTCGGTCGCCTCTTGGATCAGCCTCAGCGACTCGCCCGCGTCGATGCCGACTTCCGCCAGGTAGCTGATGATCGACTCGTCTACGGACTCCATCGACACGCGGAACCCGTCGCACACGCCGCCCTTGCGACCCGAACACTCATAGACGCCGGTAACGGTCCCGTCCTTCTTCGCATCGTTGGACACCGGAGTCATGGCCCAGCCGCACGACCGATGGCGCAGCACCTTGCCGGGGAGAAGGTGCCCGGCCTTTGGACGTGGACCGCCGCCACGTCCGCGACGTGCGGCGGCGGTCTCGCGCTTGGCATTGGCAGCGTCCCACACGTCGGCGTCCACGATGGCGGCGTGCGCAGCCTCCCGCCAGCCGCCTTCGCCGTCCTGAATCTCGCCTAGATAGGTCCGGCGCTGTAGCAGCATCGAAATGCTGCCCTGCTGCCACTGTCGCCCGCGTAGAGGCTTGACGCCATCCTGATTCAGGATGCGGGCAACCTCGGCCTGAGACTTGCCGCCGGCAATCAGGTTGAAAATCCGTTGGACGGTTGGCGCTTGGTCAGGGTTCGGCTTCAACCCCTTCTCGTCGTCGCGGAGGTAGCCGAAGATTCTCCCGCCAGTGTGCAGGCCGCGCTCGCGACGATCCGCCATTGCGCGCTTGACCACGGCGCTCTTTGCCACTGAATCTTGGTGCGCCATCTCGCCCATGAGAAACGTGAGGATGGAGTTAGAGAAGGTGGCATCGTCCGAAACGGATCGAAGCTCGAACTTGCTCTTGCGCGCCAGGAACAGGTACTCGATTAGGTGCTTGGAATGCTCGTCGCCGCTGCCGCGCGCGATCCGGTTGGAATGCCAAACGAGAATGCCGGCGGGCTTGCCGGTCTTGGCGATCTCAGCGGCGCGATTCAGGGCGGTCTCTAGCCCCTTGCCCCGGTTGCCGCTGTAGGCGCTCGCGGCCTCGTCGGACTCGACCGAATCCACATGCCAGCCGTTAGTCGCGGCGTAGCTCTTGCACGCCTCGATCTGCTGCGGGATCGAACCCTTCTCGTCAACGGTGGACTTCGCCGCGTAGACGACGACTGTGAGCGTGTCAGTCAAGGCGATGCCTTCGATGCGCGGTTTGCTTAGGGACGCCCAGCGCGTCGCCTACTTGCTCCCACGATGCGCGCTCAGCGCGTGCCTGAGCGACTAGCTGGCGCTCGTAGTCGCGGAGCGCAATCCGCGTCGGCTCCAACAGTCGGAGCATCCCCAGGGCACCGCGCGGCTCCCGGTAGTCGGGGTTCAGGAATGACGCTAGGTAGCTCTCTAGCGGCTGCTGCGGGGCTGTTGGATCGCTCGGCATTCTTGTTTGGGGATTCTACCAGTTTCGTCACGCTAGCGTGACTTGAGATTTCCGCGCTAGCAAGCTAGAATAGCCGCCGGTCGTCAAGCGGGAGGGACGCCGACGATCCTGCACTTTTTGACGTTGTGGCTCTGGCCGGATACGTCAAACGTCGGAAGGGTTCGCCGCCGTGTCGGCTGCGAGCAATCAAAAGCGGTTCGGGCGCAACGTCCGCAAGGCGCGGAAGGCGGCCGGCATGAGCCTTGAGGACTTGGCCGATGCGTCCGGCCTGCACTTCACGGCCGTCTCTCGATTGGAGCGCGCCGAACGCGAGCCGCGCCTACAGACCATCGTGGTCATTGCCGCCGCGCTGAAGGTCGATCCCGGCGAGCTGTTCGACGGCCTGAAGCCGTAGCCGGGGAGAGGTAGCGGTCTCAGGGACCGTAGAGTCCCTACCCCGATCCCTTGACTTGGCTTGCCGGCGTAGACAACGGATCGAAGCGCTAGAGGGCCGCCGCTCAGACGACGGTTGACCGCCAGGCGAGACCGCCCAGCGACCCTAACACGATCAGGCTGTATCGGTCCTGGGGTTGCTAGGCGGCCGGCGGCGCGATCTCGCCAGCCGAGTAGCCCGGCCGTCCTCGGCCGCACTCGATCCAGCCGGCCTCGCGAGCGATCCGCGTAGCCCGACGTAGCGGCGTGGATTGACAGCCTGCGACCTCAGCCACCGCATCGCCAGACAGCCAGCCGGCGGCGTGAACCGCACGGGCGAGCGCGAGGGCACGGTCATGGGCAAGCGTCCCGCGCGGGCGCACCGGCTCCGCCTTCGCCTCGACCTCAGCCGGCGGCGCGACCCCGCCGGGGTGAATATGCGAGTGATTGCTGAGCGTCAGCCAACCCCGACGCTTGGCGAAAGTCACGGCGTCCTGGTAGGCGTCTGACTCCCAGCCCAGCCCCAGCAGCTTTGGCCCATCGGGTCGGCCGGGTTGCTCGACGGCAGCGCGAGCCAGCTTCAAGGCGTTCGACTCGATCAGCGCCGTCTTTTCGGCAGCGGTCAGCTTGCGCTTGACGGGCCTCGGACCAGACTTGCCGCGCATCGACTTTCGTACCTCGGCCAAGAGCGTCCCGTGATCGTCGCACCACATGGAGAACTTGCCCTGAATGGTGGCGGGACCGTCACATGCCGGCGACGCGCAGCTAGCCACGGGCAGCCTCAAAGCGGCGGTCGATCTCTGCGACCTCGGCCTCGTAGCGAGCCTCGGCCGCGTTCATCGCAGCCTCGTAGGCCGCCTCGACCGACTGATTCGGCTTGGTGAGGCTCGACAGCGCTGGCGCGTCGTCTCGGCGCTGCGCGGCGGCAGCGCGGCGGAGGATCGCCGGCAGCCTCATAGGCCCAGCTCGTCGGCAGCCGTATCCAGAGCGCGGGCGAGCCGTGCGCCCGTGATCGCCGTTGCGTCGATGCGGCGGCACTCGATGTCTTGGATCGTCGTCACGTCCACTAGCGCCTTTTCCGCAAGCGCCTTTTGAGTCAGGCCGTCGCCGCCATAGGTGAGTCGCGCCCGGCGCAGAGGGTGGATGTCAGGATCAGCTAGCGCGACCTCGCGATTGTGCGCGTAGGTGATGGCGCTCAGCTTCGCCTTGGTCCGTTCGGTCTGCGGCCGGCCGGCGCGAGCGCGCTCTTGGCGAGCGCGAGCGCGCTCTTGGCGAGCGCGGCGCGCTTCCCGCTCGCGCTGCGCTTGGCGGCGGTAGAGCGCGTCAAGCCGCTCTTGAATCACGTCTAGGTCAGTCTCCATCGGCTGCGAACCGTTCTTCCGGTGTCTCGACGGGGCGGCCCTCGGCTGCCACGTGGCGACGCAGCGCGTGAAGGTCAGCGGCCGGCGGCTGATCGCCGCGCGTGTACGTGCTGATCGCCTCAGCGTTCTGCGCATTGGCGCGTGCCTGAGTTACCTCAGCCTCGGTCGGCTGAGGGTCAGGATTGCCGCCGTAGTTGACCGCGAACTCGTTAGGTGTCAGTCGGAACGGCGAACCGAAATGCTCGGCGTCGATCAGCACCGGCCCGCCGTCGATAGTGCCGACGACGCGGACCTCGGGCGGGAGTGCCTTGTCAGCCTTTGGCTTTCGCTTGAGTGTGTCAGTCATTCGGGGTCTCCAATGCCGCTAGGCGACGCCTTGCGTCGTCGCTCGGGTCGTCTTCTAGAAGGGCCGCGTAGTCGGTCTGCGTCGGCTCGCCGCGTGCGGCGGAGCCTGCAACATCGCCCCAGCCGTACCGGCCGTTCTCAGGCGCGACGCGCTCGATCTGCTTCACGCCTACAGACGTGTAGTGCTCAGCGAACTTGTCAGCATCGACCTTGACCGACTCACCATGCGCGACCGGCTGCATTACAGGCTCGGTCACTTCTTCCGACCGAATGAAGCCGACGATTCGCACCACGTCGTACTCGTCGCCCTGTAGTTCGCGGCGTCGGAAGACGCGCCCGATTAGGTCACTCATTGGGAGCCTTCCGCGCTTCCTGCTGGCGGCGCAGCACTTCAGCCGACGCGCGTGCGCCCTCGCGCCTCGCCTCGGACTCACTTGGCTTGTCGCGCTCGCTCGGCGCAGCCCACGGCTCGAAAATCACTACATCGCCGGGGTTGGCCTGTGACGCCGCGCTCGGGTCGCGCGGTGGCCGGCTTAGCTTGCGTTCGCCGCGCTTGGAACGAATGTCGTCTAGGAAACTCACGCCGGCTCCGCCTCTACCTCGGCGTCAGTCGGTAGCAGTTCACGGAACGCAGCCGCCTTACCAATTAGCTGCTGGCGCAGCGTGGCGGCCTCGTCTGCCTTATGTCGGAAAAACGTCTCCTGCTCGCGGGTGTTGCGGAACTCGTCTTCTACCTCGGCAAGCTTCGCGCGGATCGTGTCTTCGGTTGTCTGGTCTTCGTCACTCACTCCCTAAAGGATACGTGTCACCTTGCCAAGGCTCGCGGGGTGGTCCGCGCCGCCGTTGGCACACCTGTTGGGACGATGAAGGGGTGAACACTTCGACCACCGTTACCCCATTCATCGCAGAGGGCAAGTCTCTGCGAACTGAGGCCGCCGCTAACGGCGATCTCACCATTGAAGGATGGGCAGTCCGCTTCGACGGCACCGACCGCCAGGGCGAGAACTTCATTGAAGGCGCGTTCGCGGACGGGGTGAAGGCGTTTGTAGGTGGCAACCGGCCGCTGTGTTACCACCATAAGCACGACATGGCGATTGGTGAAGTGCTGTCGCTAACTGAGGTTCCAGGTCAAGGCGCATGGCTAAAGGCGCGAGTGGACTATCAGCCGGAGTCCTCGCCGCTTCACTGGATCTACAGCGCGATCAAGAAGGGTTCGATCAAGGGGCTGAGCGTAGGAGGGTTCTTCCGCCGCAAGCTAACTGCGGCAGGGCAGCGGATCGCCGCCGTCGATCTCACGGAAGTAAGCGTTACGCCGGTCCCGGTCCACGCCCGAACGGGCTTCGCCGTGGTCGAAGGTAAGGCGCTGAACGCGGGCGACGATGCCTATGCCGGGATCGCTGCACTAGCGCACTCCGCCGACATCGACCGCCGCATGGCTTGGTTGGACGTGCAACGCGACCTCGACAGTCTGCGCCTTGACGCTGCGCTACTCAGGGTCCGCACTCGCGCAGACGCGCTGACTCTCTAATCCGTACCACGCGCCGATTCCGCGCGATCTCAGCTACAGAGCGGGCCGGCGGAGTTACGTACCACCTTCGCGTATCGACGCGAGGATAACGGTCAACCCCGTTCGGGGCGCGGGTTCCTGGGGTTGCCACGCGCCGATAACTCACGATCCCGCGTGCCCTCACGACTGCCAGAGTCACCGGAAGTTGTCACCCTCCCTTGATACCCTTTAGAGGTAAGTCAAACCGAACAAGAAGGAAGCCGTGACGAACCTGAAGCGCCTACGAACCAAGCGCGGACTATCGCTCCGCGCGCTCGCTGATCGAGCAAACGTCTCGTATCAAACTGTCTGGAACTGGGAACGGGGACAGACCTACCCGACACACTGGAATTGGCCGGGCCTTGAAGCGGCCACGGGCTACCCCGTAACGGTCTTGATGTCGGACGATCCGGCACTGATCCAGAACGAAGAAAGCGCCGCCGGGCGATGAAGCCCGACAGCGCTTTTCTAATGCACGTCCAGAACCCAATGAACGTAACGAACCGTGACTAAGGGTACCAACTCGACAGACGCCCTGCTCGACGTAGCCGTATCGCTGACACTCGACGGGGTAGACCCGTCAGACGGCCAGGCCGTCGCGGCGGCGATCCAGCGCGTGAGTGCCGATCTACCTACTGACGAACGCGAGACGTTCGGCGCGCGAGTGAGGGCCAAGGCTGCCCGTGACGCCGAGACCGCCGGCAAGACGCTGCGCGCTGTCACGGTAGAGCCGGAGGCGTTCGACTTCACCAAGCCGATTTCCGAACCGGACTGGCTGATCCGCAACCTGATCGAACGGGCGACCGTGAATGTCTGCTCGGGCGATACGGGAGCCGCGAAGTCAATCCACTGGCAGGACGCAAGCGCCCGCGTCCTCAAGGGTGAGGACTGGCTAGGTCGCGAGACGACGGCTAGCCGTGTCCTCTACGTAGACGAGGAAAACCCGGCTCGCGTCGTTCACTCCCGTCTAGCGGCCCTGGGGATCGACAACGCCGACCGTGACCGCTTCCGCTACTACCGACGCAAGGGAATCCGCGTAGGTGTCGATCGGTGGACGCAATGGCTCCATGAGGAATGCGAGGATTTCCGGCCCGATCTCGTCGTCATTGATACGGCGATGGCTGCGCTCGCCGTGGACACAAACGACAATGACGCGGTCGTAGACCTCTACACGTCCACGCTGCGACCGCTGGCGGAGCGCTTCAACCTCGCCGTAGTGATCCTCCACCACGAACGCAAGCCCGGCGCTCAGGAAAAGCGGCACGCCGGCTACGCGATGATGGGCGCTCGACAGTGGGCGGGACAGGCTGACGTTCATATGACGCTGACGGCCGCCGGTCGCTACACGCCGACGCCTCGCGACGAGGGCGGCTATGACACCGCTAAGGAGTTCCTGTTCTCGGTAGCCAAGGGCCGCGACGGTCACGACGAACGCGAGGAACGAACCATCGTGCGCGGCGTCAAGGATGATCGCGAGCGGCTGCTGTCGATGGTGGTCGAGTACGGCGGCAGGGTCGAAGGCGAGACGGCCGAGATCGAAGCTGCCGAGAAGGTGCTGAGGGTCTTCGCCGCCGCGCCTGACCAAGCGTGGACGCGGAAGGGAGCCGCCGGGGCGGCCGGGGAGAAGAACCCCAGCGATCCCAGCGGCACATTCACGCGAGCATGGCGGAGCCTGCTCGACGGCGGCGACCTTGAGGGAGCCGGGCACATGAAGCGGCTGACTGACCAGGGCCGCGAGCGTGTCGAAGCTCTCGGGTTGGAGATCGGATGATGGCCCGAAACGCCGGAATCCTGGGGTTGCTGAGCCGAGAAATTGGGCCAAGCCTTCGCCGTTTCAGGTTGGCCCAATTCTGGCCCGGTATGGCCCAATTTCACTTTGAGCTCGTCGGCCGCCTACAGACGAGATTCCCCGGTGCCATGCGGCAGCGCGCCCTAGGCGCTGCCGCTGGCCCGTGGTCGAGTAGGTGGCCCAATTCTGGCCCGGCCGGGTCCAATACCGGATTTCGGGCCAATCGGGCCAACCTATATAAGGTGGCCCAATTTTTGGCCCAATTTTGCGAAGTGGTACGGATCGGCGGCAGGCCGATGCACGGGCGGAGGGATAGCTAGTGGTTTCGGCTCGCGCCCTGCTGGCCGACGCCGCCGATCAGGCGCGGCGTGACGGGTGGCTCCGATGGGAGGCTGACGAGTACGTAGCTGCGGTTGCGCGCAAGCTCGATCTAACGACGACGACAGCGGAGATCGGCGCGGCCGTTGCGGCGGCTTATGGTGAGGGCGGGGAATGAGCGAACCGACCTCCGCCTACTGCAACGTCTGCGGTCGCCACGACAGCGTTTCTCGGATGCGCAAGGTCAACCGGCGGCTACAGCGCGGAGCCGTGTACGTCTGTCGCGATGATCGTGCCTGCGAGGACCGCGACCGCGAGAATCGCGGCCAGCCGACCCGGTATCGCTGACGGGGTTTTCCCACACAAAACCGCGCGCAACACGGGCGGGAGTCACACGGCGACCCGGTATCGGGCCTCCGCCGCCGGCTCAGGCGGCGTGCGAGATCGCAACCCCAGGACGCCGACCGTCTGCGGCGACCTAGGGCGGCTAAATGCGGCGGACCTCCCGACGCTCGGGATAGCTCAGCGCAGGCCGTCAGGGCCGCGCACGCGAGCGCTGAGGGCATGGGTTCCTAGGGTTGCTCGACCGTCGATCTTGACGGCGGCGGATAGCTCGGCGCGGTCGGCGGTCAGGACGGATAGCTCATGCCGACTTGACGGTCTGGCAAGTGTTCAGTAACGTCCTGTTCGCGTTCGCCCGGAAGGGGTCATCGAACGCGCCGCCCGCCTGACCGCTCCCTCCAATTGCGGTCAGGCGGGCCTTAGTTCCCTCCCCGATTCAACCCCTCCCGCATCGGCCGGGACGGGCACATGGGGGAGGGCGCACGAATCCCGCCGTGCGCCCTCCCCGGCTCTTTGACAACCGGATAGCTCAGGCGGCGGCGTCCGCCATCGCCTCGCTCGCGGCGGCCAAGACGTGCCGGTTGCGGCAAAGCTTCGCGACCGTCGCGGCGTGCCACTGGCCCGGTCCCTTGACCAGACCTCGACGCTCGCCCCGGACAGCCGTAGGCGTCGGTACGCCGTCGCCATTCAGGCCGTCTGCGATGGCTTGGCAGGACGCCCCGCCGCCGCGCTCAGTGAGGATGCGGGCGACGGTCGCCCACTCGTCAGGGTGGCGGTCGAAGACGGCAGGCTCGCCCTCGCGCTCCACGCGCAAGAGGCCGAACGGGGCGCGGCCGACAGCCTCGCCTCGGGACGCCTTCGCCGCCAGCGCTACGCGAGTCCGCTCCGCGATCTCGGCACGCTGTAGCTCCGCGAAGATCGCCAGCATTCCCAGCATCGCGCGGCCCATCGGCGTGGTGGTATCGAACGCCTGCGACGCGGCGGCCAGTCCTGCGCCGTGCTGCTCAAACTCGCGGAGCAATTCAAGCGTGTCGGCCTGAGATCGGCTGAGGCGATCCACGGCGTACACGACGACGACGGCGACCTCGCCGGCTGCCACGGCGGCGCGGAGATCGTCAAGGCCGGGACGGTCCAAGCTGGCTCCGCTCGCGCCGGGGTCCACGAACACGCGCGCCACGTCGAGACCTCGCGCCTCGCAGAGCGCTCGGCACTTCGCCTCTTGGCTCTCAAGGCTTCCGCCATTCAGGCCAGGGTCTGCCTGCTCGGCAGTCGAGACGCGCACGTAGATCGCCGCCCGCCCTTGCGCGGCCGGTGCCGTCTCACCCTTGCGGCGTCGCTTTCGTGGCTCGGGAATGGCAGTCAGGTTCATCGGAGATCGTTCCTCCTAGTCGGGTGCCGTTGGCGCGGCGCGGGTTCGGTTTCAAACCTACCCGAGTCGCTTAGGCTTGACAAGCCCGACCCGATCCCTTAGATTCGGGCTACACACAAAGCGACCCCGGCGAGCGCGCCAACGCTCTACCGGGGTCTAGACACGGAGGAACGATCTCCATGCCCTACGCCGCACGCTACCTACTGACCATCCTCGCCGCCGCCGCTCTGCTGGCCGTC
>CBFGZN010000081.1:0-10252 GCA_965653255.1 uncultured Solirubrobacterales bacterium
TCGAGGCATCCGGCGTCAACGGCTGCGGGCTCTTCACCACACCACAGCTCAAGTCCGGCGCCATATAGCCATAGCGGCCGGTCCAAACGCCCGGATTCCCCGGCAGACTGTCAGCAGAGATCAGCGGCGGTGTCATCTGCTCCGACACCCAACCCGCATCGCCACGCCGCGCCAGATAACGCAACTCACCCCCCGCAGTCGCATCCGGGGTCCCGAAGGCAAGCGTGTAGAAGATGTTGTTGCCATCAGACGTGACCTGATACGCCACCTCCCCGACATCGGCCTCGTAATCCTGCACATCAGCATTCGGCGACTTGACCGCCGGCGACACCAACTCAGCACCCCGCGCCGGCAACGACACCGTCCGGGTGGTGAAGCTGCGTACGGGACCGGTCGTCGTGCCCGTCACGCCGACTGCGATCAGTCGGTAGTGATAGGTGGTGTTTGGCTGGAGGCCGGTCAGGACGTCGTCGGCAAGTACGTTGGTCGTCCCGGCTCCTAGTTGTCCGTTGGGGGTGGGGATGCGGTTGGGCAGACTGTCGGGGTTGGTTCCCCATTCGAACCGGTAGCTGGTTTGGCTGGAGTTGGGATTGACGTAGGCGGAGAGGCGTACTGAGCTGGGGGTAAGTAGATCGACGGTGGTACTGGCGATCTGGGGTGTCGCCTGTGTGGTGAACGTCCGGTCGGCCTGGGTTGTCGTGCCGCCGCGGTTTGTGGCTCGCAGCCGGTAGTGGTAGCTGGTGTTCTCGGCCAGGCCGGTGAGGTTGGCCGAGACGGCCGTCGACCCGGTGCTCGGCGCGATCGACCCAGCTGCCGGGGTGCAGGGCTTGGTGGCTGGGACGTTGGTGCCGGTGTAGCTGTTGCCGTTGGCTACATACGCCGTGTGGGTGATGTACTGGAAGTGGCAGTCGGTCAGCGTGTCGCCGTTGGGATCGACAGCTCCGGCGACTGTGGCTGTGGTCACCGCGACCGGGTTCGCGCCAGCGCCGTCGGTAAGCGTTGGCCGGACCACTGTGGAGAACGTTGCGGCGGGGCTCTTGGTGGTGCCAACCGAGTTGGTCGCGACCAGCCGCCAGCGATAGTCGGTCAGTGCCAAGAGGCCGCTGACCGATTGGCTGACGCTTTGCAATGCGGCGCCGTCGCCGATCGATGCGCTCTCGACGGTCGCGGTTGCGTGCTGGAATCCGTCGCCGCTGCCGATGTCGGCCTGGTAGGTCGCCGCGTCGACGTACTCGAGGTGGAAGGTCGTGTCGATGCCGCGCGGGTTGACCTTTGCGCCGAACTGGCCCGAGAGACCGATCACGGTCGACTGCAGATCAGCGATCTCGGGTGGGGCGGGAACGTTGACCTCGTAGCGCCACACCCGCGCATTGGTCGCGTCCGACACATAGATCAAGCCATCCGAGGCCAGACCGGAGTCATCGACGGCCAGGCCCAGGCTCCCGCCGATCGTTCCGGTCCCGAAGTTCGACACCGGCAGCGTCGGCGCCGCCGGGTCGTACTCCTGGACGCGAGTTCCTCCGGCCCCGGACGCTGCGCCACCGACAGCGGCCAGCACGTTGCCGTTGGGCAGAGTCGCCAACGCCTCCGGGCGAGTGGTGGTCGGGACGAACTGCGACAACCACCCACCGGTATTGCTGAACCGGGTGATCGTGCTGCGATTCTGCGTCGCGTCGATCCGCTCGGCGATGTACACCCGGCCAGAAGCGTCGGTCGCGAGGTTCCCACCAGTCTGCCCGTTGATCGCCAGCTCGGTGTAAGCACCACCCGCCGACCCAGGGGCGTTGCACTCGGTTGGAGTGCCGGGAGTACGACCCGAGATCTGACAGACATAGGCCGGCAGCGGCGAACCGCCAGCGCCCGCCACGGCGAACTTGTCGATCAGCGTCTTCGTCGAAACGCTCACGTTGATCGCGACATACAAGTAGTGCTGAAGAGGATTCGAGGTATCGACCGCAATCCCAGTAGTGCCAGCGAACGTCTCCGGCGCGGCGACGCTGGCGCCCGTGGTTCCGTTGAGCGTCCCGATATAGGCGCCGGTCGACCCGTCCCACATCCCGACCTTCGCAGCAGCGGTCACGACATAGACGACGTGCGTCGCAGGATCGACTGCGATCCCACGACCACCAGTAGTCGAGATCTGACCATCGAGCGCAGTCGGGGCAGCCGTGCCCTTGATGCACCCAGTCGCCACGGTGCACACCTGATGCGTATTAGCCGTGGGAGCGTCAGCGCGAACGTTGTAGCCAAACGCACGAACGAACGCCCCACTAGCGTCGAACTGCTCGATCCGATTGTTGCCCGCATTGACGACGTAGACGTTGCCATTGGACTGATCGACAGCAACACCCCTAATCGGACCCGTGCACTGCCCAGCAGCCGTACCCGTGCCAGAACACAGACTCGGCGTCGAATTCAGCTTGTACAACGCAGCCGAAGCACCAGCCGGAAGCACCAACGCGAGAACGAAGACCGCCGCAACCACACCCAGCGCAGCACCACCTGAAACCACGCGACCCCAAGTACGAGTACGCACGGGCCGCGGAACCGACCCCGGGAACTGGCTGCCAACACGCCTCATCTCTGCGATTCCTCTCCTCGTTGCATCTCTCGCTCTCCCGCCGAGCGGTTTAGCCACCCGACGTTCCCCACGGTAAACCGAAGAGTGTCTAGCTGTCAACAGAGAACGGTTTAGAATCACTGTTTACGGCTCTAGAACCCATATTGAGAGGGGAAAAGCGTGAGGAGACCTAGACACCTGTTGGTCTCTGTAGTACAGTCGCCCCATGCCCGACCATCGATCTAGACCGGCAAAGGCCGCTCTGGCGACGGGCGTCTCAGCGGGGAGGACGCACCTGGACCAGCTGCGCGGCGGTAAACATGGCCTGACACCCGAGCAGGTCGAGAGTTCCCAGCGCGAAAGGGTGCTGGCGGCGATGCGCGAGCTGGTCGCGACGCACGGCTATCGCGACGTCTCGGTGGCCGCCGTGCTGCGCCACGCCGGGGTGTCGCGCAAGACCTTCTACGAGCTCTACGCCGGCAAGGAGGAGTGCTTCGTCGCCGTCTACGAGGGCGAGATGGAGCGGCTGCTCGCCCCGGTCATGCAGGCGTTCGAGGGAAGCGAGCCGTGGGTCGACCGGCTGCGCACCGCGCTCGGCGTGCTGCTCGGGGCGCTGGCGGGCGATCCGAGCGCGGCGCGGATCTGCTTCGTCGAGGTGCTCGCCGCGGGGCCACTGGCGCTCGAGCGGCGTGGCCACGCACTGGCGGCGCTCGACCCGCTGTTCGCGCCGCACGACGGCGCCGACGAGCGCGACGCGGACGGCGCCCAGACACCGCGCTCGCGCGCGGTCACCGCCGGGTCGGTCGGCTACCTCGCCGAGGTGCTGCATCGCGAGATCGCGGCGGGCCGCGTCGAGGACCTGCCGCTGCTGCGCGCCCAGCTGACGGACACGCTGACGCTGCCGTTCACCGGGGGCGGGGCGCGCGATGGGGCCACCGGCGGCGCTGCCGCCGAGGGGGACCTCACCGCCGACGACGCCGGCGAGCGCGCCTTCCTCGCCGGCTACGGCGAGATCGCCGCCGACGTGCTCGGCCGCGTGAGCGTCGCAATGGCGGTCGACGACGATCCCGCCACCCGCATCCGCGCCGGCGTCGGCGCCCTGCTCGACTTCTGCGCCGAGCGGCCGGATCGTGCCCGCGCCCTGTTCGTCGAGGCGCTCAGCGCCGGACCCGCCGCGCGCGAGCGACGTTCTGAGACCACCAACCGCCTGGCCGACCTGCTCGCCCAGCCGCTGCGCGAGCTGCGCCCCAACGAGCGAATCGCCGACGTGTCCGCTATCGCACTCGTCGGCGGCTTCCACGAGCTCTCCTTCAACGCGATCGACCGCCTCGCCACAGACGACCTGCCCACGGTCGACACGATCATCGCCGTCGCGCGGCTCGACTAACGGGCGCCCAAAGCGCGCTCACCGGCACCGCCCACAGGCCATCGCCAAAGGGAATGGTCTGCTCGCCGACGTAGAGGACGACCCCGCACGCAAACCGGTCGCCGGCGAGCCTCTTCAACCGCTCGAGCCCTCTGAAGTCCTGAGGACGCACCGTGGCGCTGGCCTTCACTTCGATCCCGGCGACTTCCCCCCGCGCGGATTCGAGCACGAGATCGACCTCGTAACCGTCCTTGTCGCGGAAGTGGTGCGCGAACACACGAGTCCTGGAGCGCTCGAGCTGGCGCAGTACCTCCATCGCAACGAAGCTCTCGAGCACCATCCCGGAGATCCGGACGTCGTCCACGATCCGTTCCGCGTCGGCGTTGAGCAGGTGGGCGAGCAGGCCGGAGTCGACTACGTAGGCCTTCGGCGCATGCACGACACGCGCGCCCAAGCCCGGCCTCCAGGCCGGCAGGCGCCTTACGAGGTACAGCGTCTCGAGGAGCCCGACGTAGGACTCGACCGTCAGGCGGCCGATCGAAAGGTCGCGGGCAACGGTGGCGGGTTGCAGGATGTTCCCCACACGCGTTGCGATCAGCCGCAGCAGGCGCCCGATCTCGTCCGAGCGTCTGACGTCGGCCAAGTCTCGGATGTCACGCTCGACCATCGACTGCACGTAGCTGTCGAACCACTGACGCCGGCGCCCTGGCGCGGCCCTGGCCACGACCTCGGGGAACCCTCCAAGAGCAAGACGCTCGGCAAGGCTGTGGAAATCGATGGGGGTCGGCTTCAACGACCGTGGCGCGTTGTCGAACAGCGCGTCGACGAAGATCTCCTCGACCTCCGCCAGCTCCCCCTGCGAGAGCGGCCAGAGCGTCACGATCTCGATCCGACCGGCCAGTGAGTCCTTGACGCGCGGCGCCGAGAGGATGTTGGCCGAGCCGGTCAGCAGGAACCGGCCGGGCGTGTTGTCGACGTCGACAGCCATCTTGATCGCGAGCAGCAGCTCCGGAACGCGCTGGATCTCGTCGATCGCGACCGGCCCGGTCCGTCTGGCTAGGAAGCCCTTCGGATCGGCTTGCGCGGCCGCGCGCTGGCCGTCGTCGTCGAGGGTGACGAAGTCCGCTGGGTGCTCCTCCCGCGCGACCGACATCGCCAGCGTGCTCTTGCCGGTCTGACGCGCACCGGATATCAGCACGACGCGTGTGTCGGCGAGAGCTTCGACCACCGACCGGCGGACGCGGCGCGGTATCAATCCATGTCCGGCCATATGTTAGTTAGCATACTGGCTAAATGTCATCTAGCCGGTCCGCTGGATGACGCCAAGCTGCATCGCCCATTGCTATCGGCGGGCTCGAAGGGGTATCGTGGGTTTGTGAATCGCGATGGCCGCTGACGAGCACCGCACCGAGGGCGAGGAGCCTGCAGGCGCGGCCGGCGCCGGGGACGCGACACCCGCGCGTCCCCGCCGCAAGCTGCCGCCACGCCGCCCGGATCAGCTCCCGCGCGGGCGACACGGGCTGTCGGAGGCCGAGGTGGAGGCGTCGCAGCGGGCGCGGATCCTCGACGCGATGAAGGTGCTGGCGGGCGAGCGCGGCTACCACGACGCCTCGATCGCCGACGTGATCAAGCGAGCCGGCGTGACGCGCAAAGCGTTCTACAAGCTGTTCGAGGACAAGGAGCAGTGCTTCATCCAGGCCTACGAGCGCGACCTGGCGCGGCTGCTGACGCTGACGCTCGAGGCGTTCGAGACCCAGGACGAGTGGGCCGACCGCGTGCGCGCCGCGCTCAGCGCTCTTCTACACGCGCTCGCGCGCGACCCGACCGCGGCGCGGCTCTGCTTCATCGAGGTGATGACCGCCGGCCCGCGTGCGATCGCCGCGCGCAACGAGGCAATGCGCGGCTTCACGATCGTCTTCGACACCGGCCGGCTCGAGGACGACCGCTCGCGCCCGCCCGCGCTCGCGCTGAACATGGTCGGCGGGATGAGCGAGATCGTCCACCGAGAGGTCGCCTCCGGCCGCGCCGAGGACCTTCCCAACGTCCTGCCCGACCTGATGTACACCTCGGTCCTGCCGATCCGCGGCCCCGAGGCCGCCGAGCGCGAGCTGGAGCGCGGCGCGCCGGGCGCGGGCCTCTGAGCGAGGTCGCCCACGCCGGCTGGGCCGGCTGCGAGGATGGTCTGAGTGGATCGGCTGTTCGGAGAGGAAGAGGGCGCGGCGGCGCCACGGATGACTGGCGTGCCGGCGCGCGATCAGCCGCTGGCCGCGCGGATGCGTCCGGTGGCGCTGGAGGAGTTCGTAGGGCAGGAGCATCTGCTCGAGGACGGGTCGGCGCTGCGCGGCGCGCTCGAGGAGGGGCATCCGCACTCGATGGTGCTCTACGGTCCGCCGGGAACGGGGAAGACGACACTAGCGCGGCTGATGGCGGTGCGGGCGCGCGCGGCGTTCGAGGAGATCTCGGCGGTCAACGCGGGGCGCAAGGAGGTGCGCGAGGTGCTGGCGCGCGCGGAGGAGCGGCGGGCCGGCGGCGGGGAGGGAACGATCCTCTTCCTCGACGAGATCCACCGCTTCAACAAGGCTCAGCAGGACGTGCTGCTGCCGGCGGTCGAGGAGGGGCTGGTGTGGCTGGTCGGGGCGACGACCGAGAACCCGTACTTCGAGGTGAACTCGGCGCTCCTGTCGCGCTGCCGGGTCTACGAGCTGAAGGCGCTCGAGGAGGCCGACGTGCTGGCGCTGCTGCGACGGGCGCTGGAGGGCGGGGAGCGGGGGATCGCGGACCCGCCGGAGGTCGACGACGACGCGCTGGAGTTCCTGGCGGCGCGAGCGGGAGGCGACGCGCGCACCGCGCTGGCGGCGCTCGAGCTCGCGGCCGAGGCCGACCACGTAACGCTCGCCCGCGCCGAGGACGCGCTGCAGCGCCGTGCCGTTCTCTACGACAAGGACGGCGACCGCCACTACGACCTGATCTCGGCCTGGATCAAGGCGACGCGCGGGTCGGACCCTGACGCGTCGCTGCTCTACCTCGCCGCGATGCTCGAGGGCGGCGAGGACGTCCGCTTCATTGCCCGCCGCATGGTGATACTCGCGAGCGAGGACATCGGCAACGCCGACCCGCAGGCGCTGCTGGTCGCGACCGCGGCCGCGCAGGCGGTCGATCGCGTCGGGCTGCCGGAGTGCTCGCACGCGCTCGCCCAGGCCGCCGTCTACCTGTCGCTGGCGCCGAAGTCGAACGCCTCCTACCGCGCGCTCGGCCACGCCCGCGCCTGGGTGCGCC
Organism: uncultured Solirubrobacterales bacterium; assembly: GCA_965653255.1. Taxonomy (GTDB): domain Bacteria; phylum Actinomycetota; class Thermoleophilia; order Solirubrobacterales; family Thermoleophilaceae; genus JAAYBF01. Next base: position 7,203 of record CBFGZN010000081.1, read on the forward strand.
AGAACGGCGCGCCGACACCGCCCGACTACCTGCGCGACTCCCACTACCCGGGCGCGAAGAAGCTCGGCCGCGGCGAGGGCTACCAGTACCCGCACGACAACCCGAGCGGAACCGCGCCGCAGGAGCTGATGCCCGACAACGCCGTCGGCCGACGGTTCCTGGATCTTTCAGACCACGGCGTCGAGCGCGACCTCGCCGAGCGCTTTGAACGCATCCGCCGCTCACGCCGGCCCGATACCTCCGAATCGTAGAATTTCGTTCTAGAACGATGTTCTAGCGGCACGCGTTATCGGCGCGCGGCCGGAGGCTGCGCCACAATGAACCGATGGAGGCGAAGTCAGCGCCCGTCGCGGGCCAGCTCGAGACGTTCTCGCCGATCGACGGCCGGCGGCTGGGGGCGCTGCCGACGATCGCCCCCGACCAGGTGCAGGCGGTCGTCGACGACGTCGCCGAGGTGCAGCCGTTCTGGGCGGCGCTGCCGGTCGAGGACCGGGCGCGCTACATGCGCCGCGCCGCGCAGGTGATCGTCGACTCGCTCGACGTGCTGAGCGAGCTTCTGACGCGCGAGCAGGGCAAGCCGCGCAACGAGTCGTACACGATGGAGCTGCTGCCGACGATCGACGCGCTCAACTGGGTCGCCGACACCGGGCCGGAGATCCTCGCCGACGAGAAGGTGAAGCTGCCGATCTGGGTCAAGCAGAAGAGCGCCCGCTTCGCCTACGAGCCGCTCGGCGTCGTCGGCGTGATCGCGCCGTGGAACTACCCGTGGTCGATCCCGATGGGCGAGGTCGCGATTGCGCTGATGTGCGGCAACGGCGTCGTGCTGAAGCCGGCGTCGCTGACGCCGCTGATCGGCCAGAAGATTCAGGAGGTCTTCGAGCGCGCGGGGCTACCGGAGGGCCTGGTGCGGACGGTCCACGGCGGCGGGGCGGTCGGCAACGCGCTGGTCGAGTCGAGCGCGGCGAAGATCTTCTTTACGGGGTCGGTCGAGGTGGGCCGCGCCGTAGGGATCAAGTGCGCCGAGCGGATGAAGGGCTCGGTGCTCGAGCTCGGCGGCAAGGACCCGATGATCGTCCTGTCCGACGCGAACATCCCGAACGCCGTGTCGGGCGCGCTCTGGGGCGGCTTCGCGAATGCGGGCCAGACCTGCAGCGGGATCGAGCGCGTGTACGTGATGCGCGACGTCGCCGAGCGGTTCACCGACGAGCTCGTCCGCGGCGCCCAGGCGCTGCACGTCGGCGACCCGATGGGCTGGGAGACCGAGATCGGCCCGATGGTGTCGAAGGAGCAGCACGACCTCGTCGACGAGCTGGTCGACGACGCGGTGCGCGCGGGCGCGACGCTGCGCTGCGGCGGGCCGACCGCGCCACCGCCTGGCGGCACGGGTCATTGGTACGCGCCGGCGGTCCTGACCGGCGTCACCCACGACATGCGGATCATGCGCGAGGAGATCTTCGGGCCGGTGGTCCCGGTCGTCGACGTCGACTCCGAGGACGAGGCGATCGACCTCGCCAACGACTCCGAGTTCGGGCTCGGCGCCTCGGTCTGGACCGCCGACCGCGCGCGCGGCGACCGGATCGCCCGCCGGATCCAGTCCGGCATGGTCTGGATCAACGACCACATGTATTCGCACGGCACCTGCTCCTGCGCCTGGGGCGGCGTCAAGGACTCCGGCCTCGGCCGCTCGCACTCGAAGTTCGGCTTCTACGAGTGCGTCAACGTCAAGCAACTCTCCTGGGAGCCCGGCCTCACCCGCAACTTCTGGTGGCACCCCTACGACCGCTCGCTCGGCCGTGGCATGCACGAGGCCGCCACCGTCCTCTACGGCCGCGACTCCGACAAGGTGGCCGCGTTGCGTCGCGGCGCCCGCTCCTTCGCCCGCCTCGGTGCGAAGGTCGTCAAGCGCCCCTGACCTCTCGTTCGCCGTGACTGATGGATTTTCATCGCCTGGACCGCACAAACCATCAGTGAGCACGGCGCGAGGCGCCTAGACTGAATCGCATGCCAGCTGCCGCATACGCGGGCAAGGAGTGCGTCTGCCAGTTCAAGCGCGGGATCTGCGATCAGATTTGCGTGCGCGACATGCTCGACACGCCGTTCTACATCGCCTGCCTGAAGCTGAGCGGGCGGCGGTGCACGGTGATCGGCGGCGGGGCGATGGGGCTGGAGAAGGCGGAGGGACTGCTGGCCTGCGACGGCGACGTGACGGTGATCGCGCCCGACGCGGGGCCGGAGCTGGAGGCGCTCGCCGCCGAGGGGTCGATCCGCTGGGAGCAGCGCGAGTACGCCGGGCCGGAGGACCTCGAGGGTGTGTTCATCGTGATCGCCTGCACCGACTCGACGGACACCAACATCAAGATCTACGAGGACGCCGAGCGGCGGGCGATGCTCGTGAACATCGTCGACGTGCCGCCGCTGTGCAACTTCATCCTGCCGGCGATCGTCCGCACCGGACCGCTGGCGATTGCGATCTCGACCGCCGGCGCGAGCCCCGCGCTGGCGAAGCGGATGAAGCGCGAGGTGTCCGAGCTGTTCGGCGAGGAGTACGCCCGCCTGGCGATCATGCTCAACGACGTCCGCGGCTGGGCCAAAGGCACGCTGCCCACCTACCAGGACCGCAAGGCCTTCTTCGAGTCGATCGTCAACGGCACGCCCGACCCGGTCGAGCTGCTGCGCGCCCGCGACGAGGATGCGGTCCGCGACCTGATCGCCGCGGCCCAGCGCACCGCCGTGCCGGCCTGACTACATATTCTGTATAGATGAGATTTAATTCTCATCTATGCGGACTACTCCGCCCGCTCTGCTGCCAATCTTCCGCACCAACCTGCAGGCGGAGCTGCTCGCGGCGCTATTCCTGGGCGACGACGAGGCCACGACGGCGGGTGAGCTGGCAGAGCGCACATCGGGTCCAGCCGCCTCGGTCTACCGCGAGCTGGCTCGACTGGCTGAAGGGCGACCGCTGGTTCCAGGCGCGGGCCGCCAGCCCGCTGCGCCGGGTCGCCTACTTCTCGCCCGAGTTCGGCATCGCCGAGGCGGTCCCGCAGTACTCC